>JACOVK010000073.1 GCA_016177305.1 Parcubacteria group bacterium
GGATCCGCGGAGCGCCTTAAAACCGAAGACTGGCCAATTCTGTTCGCGCAGAGCAAAAAGAGCGCCATTGACGAGGAGCAGGAGTTCTTTCTTAAGCGCCTGCACAAATCATGGGGCAAAAGCCGCAACGAAATACAGACAGCGGTAGATGCGGCAGTTGAGCGGTACGGCTGGATGACTATGAGCTACTACAACGAGCGGCCCAAGACGAGCCGCGACTACTGGCGCGAAATTCAGGAACTCAAAGCGCTGGGAGTAACTCCATTGGCGCGCCTGCGCCAGATGGAGCGCGAACGGAGGGTAGTACTCATGCGCCGCGAGCGGCTCTACAAAAAAATCCGGGATAAAAAGCTAGAGCGCATCATTAAACTCATCCAGGAGGCAACTTACATCAAAGACAGCTTGCGCGTGTATAACGCCAAGCTCGTGTGGTTGTTTGAGCGGTATTTTGCGGAAATCGGGCGCCGCGCCAAAGTTCCGGTTTTAGTGCTCAAGCAGCTGCTGCCCGAAGAAATGGAGGCGCTCATACGCCGCGGCGCAAAACCGGACAAGCAAACTATCAAGAAGCGGGCTGGCTGGCACGTGGCTGGTTTGGTGAACAACAGATTTACGATTTGGTACGGCGCCGAGGCGCAGCGCATCACCAGGCGCTACTTTAGGCCGCAGAAGAGCAGAAAAGGCGTTTTGCAGGGCCGGGTTGCGTGCGCGGGCGGCACCATCAAGGGCACGGTGAGTATCATCCGCGGGGCAGCTGATTTTGGAAAATTCAAACCTGGTTCCATTATTGTGGCCGCAAACACCACGCCCAACTATGTGCCCTTGCTTAAAAAATGCAAAGCGCTGATTTGCGAAGAGGGCGGGCTCACCATCCACGCGGCCGTTATCTCCCGCGAGCTCGGCATTCCGTGCGTGGTCGGCATTCCGGACTTGCTCTTTCTCGTCAAAGACGGGGATAGGGTGGAGGTGGATGCGGAGAAGGGAGTGGTGAAAAAATTATGAAACAAAAACCGGAGTGGATAGCCAAAGCCCACTTGAATTACGAATACTTCACGTACGCAGCCGCTGCGAGCGCGTTTCAGAAAGAGCTTAAAGCGATTGTCGGTTTTCCGTTCAATTACCGGTACGAGCACCTTGACGGGTACTATGACCAGCATGACCTTGAGCGCCACGTTCGGCAGCTGATTGCCCATCCCCAAAAAATACAACAGCAGATTCTGTTCATTAAAAAACAGATTCGCACCTTGCTTGCCGCAAGCAAGCGGTTCGGAGGAAAAAAATCAGAACAAGCGTTCGGCGCGTGGTACCAGGTGCTGCGCGCCCACACTACGAGCTTTGCGCTGGTGTTCGGTTTGGAAATCGCGCTTGAACGGATGGTTCGGATGTTCCTTGATGATTGGAATTTTTACAAAATCGCGTTCGCGCGCGCGACCGCGACCGTCAAAGAGCAGCGATCACTGCTTGCACTTGCATCCCTACCCAGGAGCAGCGCTCGTTTCAAACGCAATCTCGCGCGGCACGTCAAGGAGTATTCATGGACCGCGCACAAGCTCTTGACCATGAATCCTTTCACCGAAAAGAGCATCTTGGAGCGGATGCGCGGCATCGCAAAGCCCGAAGAGCGGTTGCGCGCGCTTGAGGAATCGCGCAGAGCGCTTGAGCGCGGCTACAGCCAGACAGTGCGGAAACTCGCGCGCAGCCAGCAGAAAATTGTGGCGCAGTATCGCGAAATTTTGTACTTGCGGACCGAGCGGGCTGACGCGGTCGGGAAATCCGCGGCCCTCGCCAAGCCGCTCTTTGAGCACATTGCGCGAAAGCTCGGGTACACCAGGGAAGAACTCCTCCGTTTCTCATACCTTGAAATACACGCAATGCTTTCCGGCGGCAAGCGGCTTGATCCAAAACCTCGGGAGAAATACTACTCATGGATCGTTGATGGCAAGCTTTCGGTGCACTGGGGTTCGTGGGGACGCCCTAAGCCTTCCCAAAAGCGCGTGGAGAAATTAAGCGGCGTGGTGGCGAGCAAGGGGATTGCCTGCGGAAACGTAAAGATCATCAATGACATTCCGGATTTGGCAACATTCAAGCGCGGCAATGTGCTGGTTGCGCGCTACACGAATCCAAACATGGTGGTTGCCATGGAGCAGGCCTCTGCCATTGTGACTGATATCGGCGGCATGACCTCGCACGCGGCCATTGTTTCGCGCGAGCTTGGGGTGCCCTGCATCATCAACACCAAAATCGCGACCCAGGTGTTCAAAGACGGGGACCGGGTGGAGGTGGATGCGGAGAAGGGGGTGGTGA
>JACOVK010000068.1 GCA_016177305.1 Parcubacteria group bacterium
GAGGTTGAGGAAGCTAAAGGCGTGGTGCTCGTTGATTTTTGGGCTCCGTGGTGTGGCCCGTGTAAAATTCAGGGGCCTATTATTGACGAACTTTCTAGTGAGGTTGCCGGCGTAAAAATTGCAAAACTCAACGTTGATGAAAACCAGGCAGCAGCCTCACGCTACGGGATTATGAGCATTCCCACGATTATCATCTTCAAAAACGGGAAAGGAGCAGAAACCATGGTTGGGCTCCACCAAAAAAAAGACATCAAAGCAAGGCTTGATTCCGTGGTTAAAAATAGCTAAAGTTAGCCAAAATATGGCTACACACCAGCTCATTATTATTGGTTCTGGGAACGCGGGGTATACTGCCGCAATTTACGCTTCCCGTGCGCAGCTTAAGCCGCTTCTGTTTACCGGCGGCGAACCCGGCGGCCAGATTTCACTCACCACGGACGTGGAAAATTTCCCCGGCTTCCCGGAGGGCGTCAAGGGCCCGGAGCTCATGGAGCGCATGCGCAAGCAGGCAGAGCGGTTTGGGACGAGCGTCATTAACCAGGTTGTTGATGCGGTTGATTTCAGTAAGCAGCCGTTTTCGGTGCGGGCAGGGGGCGAGGAGTACCAGTCGCGGGCAATCATCATTGCAACTGGCGCGTCCGCGCGGTGGCTCGGTCTTGAATCAGAACAGCGCTTGCGCGGCAAGGGCGTTTCCAGCTGCGCCACGTGCGACGGGTTTTTCTTCAAAGGCAAGGATGTTGTGCTCGTGGGCGGCGGGGACGTGGCAATGGAAGACGGGATCTTCTTGACTAAGTTTGCAAACAGAGTTACCATCGTGCACCGCCGCGAGGAGCTGCGCGCAAGCGTGTACATGCAAGAGCGGGCAAAAAAGAACCCGAAGATTACGTTCGTTTGGAACACGGAAGTAATTGAGGTGCTCGGCGATGATTCAGTCACCGGCGTGCGCGTCAAAAACAACAAAACCGGAGAAGAATCCGAAATTGTTTGTCAGGGCGTGTTCGTCGCAATCGGACATGCTCCGAACACGGAACTGTTTAAAGGCCAGATTGAGCTTGATGTGAAGGGGTACGTCGTTCTTAAGGACCATATGATGACCAGCGTTCCGGGCGTGTTTGCGGCGGGAGACGTGCATGACCACGAGTACCGCCAGGCAATTACCGCTGCCGGATCCGGGTGTGCGGCCGAGCTGGACGCCGAGCGGTGGCTTGAAAAGCAGGAGAAATAGCTCGGAGTTGTGTATATCGCGGTATTGAATTAGCCGCGCGGCCGTGCTAATATTCAAACAATTGTTTGAATATTTTTTATCCAAACCACATGTCAGCGTTCGAGAACGCACTGAAGCAACTGGACAACGCCGCGCAAACACTTGGCCTTGATTTTGGCACTGTCGCGAAGCTCAAAGATCCGGACCGCGTCTACGAGTTTGAGGTTCCCCTTGTCATGGACAACGGTTCACCGAGATCGTTCAGGGGCTACCGCGTGCAGTTCAACAACAGCCGCGGGCCGTACAAGGGCGGCATCAGGCTTCACCCACAGGTTGATTTGGATGAAGTAAAGGCCCTGGCGTTCTGGATGGCAATCAAAACCGCGGTCGTAAACATTCCCATGGGAGGCGGCAAAGGAGGAGTTTCGGTTAACCCCAAAGAACTATCAAGCGCCGAACTGGAGCGGCTTTCGCGCGCGTGGGTTGCATACATGGCTCCGCACATCGGCCCGCACCAGGACGTGCCTGCCCCGGACGTAAACACCAACCCGAGAATCATGGACTGGATGGCGGATGAGTATAAGAACATCACCGGAGACGCATCAGGGGCTGCGTTCACCGGAAAGTCTCTTGGCCGCGGCGGGAGCGAAGGTCGCCGTACGGCAACGGGCCAGGGCGCTTTTTACGTGCTCGGGGAGCTTATGGCTGCCCTGGGCATGGAGCTCGCCGGGAAGCGGGTCGTGATTCAGGGGTTTGGGAATGCGGGCCACCACTTTGCCTTGCTTGCGCAAAAAGCAGGCTACACCATTGTCGGGGTTTCTGATTCCAAAGGCGGCATCTATCATCCAGATGGCTTGAACATTGAGGCAATCATGAAAACCAAAGAGGAGCAAGGCTCGGTGGTTGCGAGCGATGCCGGGACCAGCGTTTCAAACCGCGAACTTTTGGAGCTTGCGTGCGACATCTTGGTGCCTGCTGCGCTTGAAAACCAAATCACCAAGGAGAACGCAGGCAATATCCAGGCTAAGGTGGTTCTTGAAATCGCGAACGGCCCAACCACTCCGGAGGCGGACGCGATCCTGTGGGCAAAAAAGATCTATGTGGTTCCGGATGTTCTCGCAAACGCGGGCGGGGTCACGGTGAGCTACTTTGAGTGGGACCAGAACCTCAAGAACGAACACTGGAGCGAAGCAGAAGTTTTTCAGAAGCTTGAGACGGTTATGAAAAACGCGTTCAAAGCGGTCTGGGACACGCACAAAGAGCACGACGTTGATCTGCGCACTGGGGCGTTCATGGTTGCGGTCCGCCGGATTGTTGAGGCAACGAAGGGATAAGATTTGATCAAATGAAAACAGGGCGCCCCAACCTTTGGGTTGCCCTGTTTTGTATTCCTCTTTGAGCGGCTACCCTCTGTGGCGCCATTCAGCGTCCGATGATCTGGCTGCGGTCCGGGCCCGTGCCCACGAGCGTGATGGGAGCCTGGTACGGCTCTGCCACCGCATGGAGATAGCGCCTGCAGTTTTCAGGCAGCTGCTCCCAGCTAGTGGCTCCTGCGATGTCTTGCTCCCAGCCGGGGACCGCGTGGTAGACCGGTCTGCATTCAGAGAGCTCCTGGTCATCAGTCGGAAAGATGGCCACCGCCTTGCCACAACGTTTGTAGTCCACGCAGACCAGAAGCGGGTCAATGCCAGTCAACACGTCTGCCTTGGTGATGGCAAGCTCTGTGGGCCTGCCCACCATGGCGCAGAAGCGCGCTACCACGTGGTCTGGCCAGCCAACCTGGCGCGGTCTGCCTGTGGTGGTGCCGTACTCGTTGCCGACCTCGCGGATACGGTCAGCGAGCGGCCTGTGGATTTCCGGAACAAAGTGGCCCATGCCCACGCGGCTCGTGTACGCCTTGACCAC
>JACOVK010000069.1 GCA_016177305.1 Parcubacteria group bacterium
CAAGGTGGAGATGAGCCCCTATGACACGAGCAAGGGCAGGATTACCTATCGGTATTAAGTTGAGACGAATGAAAGTACGCGCTTCGGTAAAAAAAATGTGCAGGGACTGCAAGGTGGTGCGCCGCAAAGGGCGCGTGGTTGTAATCTGCAAGAATCCGAAGCACAAGCAGCGGCAAGGTTAATATTATTTATTTGCGGTTTTGGACGAAATGGCAGTACGCATCGCGGGAGTCACGCTCCCGGACAACAAACGCATCGTCATCGCGCTGACCTACCTTAAGGGAATCGGCAATTCAATGAGCAAAAAAGTGCTCACACAGGCGAACATCAGCGAGTCCAAGCGGTGCAAGGATCTGGCCGAGGAAGAAGTCAACCGCATCCGGACCGTGATTGACAGCTCGCATCTGGCGCTTGAGGGCGACTTGGCGCGGCTGGTCCACGGAAACATCAAGCGTTTGAAAGAAATCGGAACCTGGCGCGGGTTGCGCCACAGCCGGCACTTGCCCGTGCGGGGCCAACGCACCAAGACCAACTCCCGAACGGTGCGCGGCAACGTCCGCAAGACCGCAACTTCCGGCAAGAAACCCACAGCCCAAAAGACGTAATATCATATGTCCCCCGAAGAAGCACAAAAGAAAGCTGAAGCGAGCGGTCCGGCCGCTCCCGCCAAAAAGCGCAAGAAGAAATCAAAGATTTCCCTCAAGAAAGGGTTAGCTTTCGTGAATGCCACGTACAACAACACCATGGTTTCCATCGCGGACCCGGCCGGGAACGTGCTCGCGTGGGCCAGCGCCGGAAAAGCGGGGTTCAAAGGCCCCAAGAAATCAACCCCGTACGCCGCTGGCGTCGTGGTGCGTTCGCTTGCCGATTTTGTAAAGCAGTCCGGCCTCTCCCAGGTTGATGTGGTGATTGCGGGAGTGGGCATGGGCCGGGACGCGGCTGTGCGCGCGCTCTCGGGCTTGGGCCTCGCAATCCAGTCCATCAAAGATAAAACGCCGGTGCCGCACAACGGCCCGCGCCCCAAGAAAGTCCGGAGAGTATAGTATGGGAAGAGACCTAACGCCAAAGTACAAGCGCTCGCGCAAGGAAGGGGTTGATTTGCATCCGGATCTGGATAAGGCCGGAACCGCCAAATCCCCGCTTTCGCGCAAAGCGTACAAGCCCGGAATGCACGGGCCGCGCGCCATGCGCGGGAAGCTCTCCAACTACGGAGTGCAGCTGCGGGAGAAGCAGAAGGCAAAGCGCATCTACGGCATTCTGGAGCGGCAGTTTCGGAACTACTACCAGAAAGCCATCAAGACCCGGGGAGACACCGGCGAGGCGATGCTCGCGATGCTTGAGGCTAGGCTGGATAACGTGGTGTACCGTTTGGGATTCGCAAAGACCAGGCCTGCGGCGCGGCAGATGGTGAGCCACGGCCACGTTTGGGTCAACGGCAAAAAATCAACCATCCCCTCGCTTTCGGTGCCCGTTGGAGCAACGGTTTCGGTGATTGAGCGCGTTGCCAAAAATCCGCGCTTTAGCGAAGCGGTCAAGGCAATTAATCGGACTCCGGCCTCCTGGCTCTCCCGCGCGGGGAGCGAGGCTCGCCTGGTTGCCGCGCCGGACGTTTCCGAGCCCAAGACCCTCATTGACGTGCGCAGAATCGTTGAGTTTTACTCCAGATAATTTTTTTACCAAACGCTTTATGGAATCCATTTCTCTTCCAAAAAAGATCAGCGTCAAGCACCACGGCGCCAACGAGTGCAAGGCCGAGGTGACCATTGAACCTCTGTACCCGGGCTACGGCGCCACGGTCGCGAACGCGCTGCGGCGCGTGCTCTTGGGCTCCCTCCCCGGAGCCGCGATTTACGCGTTTAAGGTCAAGGGCGTAACCCACGAATTCACGAGCATTGACTACGTGAAAGAGGATGTGGTTGACATTTCGCTCAATTTAAAGCGCGTGAACCTCAAGAGCCATTCCGCCGAGCCGGTGATGCTTACGATTTCGGCGAGCGGAGAGAAAAAAGTGACTGCCGGAGACATTGAGAAGAACGCGGACATAGAAATCGCGAACCCAGACCAACTGATCATGACCCTGACGGACAAGGCAGCCTCGGTTGAGATGACCATCTGGGTGCGGCCGGGCCGCGGCTACGACACGGTTGAATCGCGCCAAAAGGAAGACCTTGAGGTGAACGCCATTGGCATTGATTCCATTTTTACGCCCGTGCACCTCGTGGGGTATCAGGTTGATAACGTGCGCGTGGGGGACCGGACCGACTACGACCGCATCACCATGCAGGTTGAAACCAACGGCACCATTTCCGTTTCAGACGCCATCAAGCAGTCTGCGCAGCTTTTGGCCGACCACTTTACGCTGATTGCGGGCTTTGGGCTCTCGGGAGATTCCGAAGCCCATGGCAGCGGCGGGGAATCCGTTGAAGCAATCAACGTCCCAGAAGAAGAGGAGGCAGAGGAATAATAGACATGCGCCACCGAAGCAACAAATTGGGTTTTGGAAGAACTCCGGAGTACCGCAAGGCGCTGCTCCGCTCTCTTGCGGCCGGTTTGGTGCTGCACGAGAAAATTAAAACTACTGAAGCCCGCGCCCGCGCCCTCCGGCCGTACGCCGAGCGCCTGGTAACGCTCGCCAAGGTTGATTCGGTCGCGGGCCGCAGAAAGGCAGGCCGGGCGCTTTCGCACAAGAGCGCCGTAAAAAAACTGTTTCTCGTACTGGGCCCCAAGTACCGCGGCCGGCCCGGGGGGTACGTGCGCATCCGAAAAGCGAGCCCGCGCGCCGGAGACGCAGGCAAGCAGGCGATTATCTCGTTTGTCTAGGCCGTATGCAGCGCAACACACACACCATTGACGCATCCGGAGTAACGCTGGGCAGGGTCGCGACCCAAGCCGCCCGGTTCCTCATGGGCAAACACAAGGCATCCTATGTCCCGTACCAAGACGAGGGAGACCTGGTGGTGATCGTGAACTACGGCTCCGTAAAGTTCACGGGATCCAAGATGGAGCAGAAGCGCTACTTTCGGCCCACCACGCGCCCGGGCAGCTTGCGGAGCGAGACCTTGTGGCAGCTGTGGCAGCGCAGGCCCAACGAGGTCCTGCGAAAGGCGGTGTACGGCATGCTCCCCAAGAATACGCTCCGCAAGCAGATGATCAAGCGGCTATCTATTAACGATGCAACCACCTAAGTATGCCCGCCGAAACGCTGACAACCGACAAGAATCCGTTTAAGGGCCGCAAGTACATCCGCGGCGTAGGGCGCCGGAAGTCCGCTTCCGCAACCGCCCAGCTCTACGTGCGCGGCTCAGGAAAGTTCGTGGTGAACAAGCGCGAGCTCATCAAGTACTTTTCACGCGCGGATCTCGCGGACATTGCCCGCGCGGCGTTAGGCGCGCTTGGCGGCGACAAGACGTACGATTTCAACGTATCGGTTTCGGGCGGCGGCAGCCACGGCCAGGCAGAGGCCATCCGACTGGCAGTGGCCCGCGCCCTTCTGGCGCACGAGGAAGATTCAAGGCCCGCCCTGCGCGCGGCCGGGTACATTTCCGTGGACCGCAGGGTCAAGGAGCGCAAGAAGCCGGGCAAGAAGCGGGCACGCCGCAGCCCACAGTGGAGCAAGCGGTAATCTGTTTTTCAAAGGCCTGCCGAGGAAAGGGTCCCCTGAAAATTCGTAAGAATTTTTAGGGCCTTCTCGGCGGGCCTTTTCGCAAAATGTGCTAGTATACTCGTATGCCGCAGACGCATCATCCCAAACAGGTCGCCCGTTCCGGCGCCGTGTACACCATTGCCTTGGTGTTCCAGAAAATCCTCTCGTTCGCGTACTTCAGCGTGCTCGCCGCTGCCTTGGGGCCCCAAGCTTTGGGCACGTACATTTTCGCGCTCTCGTTTGCCGCGTTTTTTTCATTAGTGGCTGATTTCGGGATTGTGCCCTTGGCGATCCGAACGTTCAGCCAGAACCCTTCAAGGCAAAAAGAATACTTTCGCACGTTTTTTACGATCCGCATGTTTCTGGCCGCGCTGTCGCTTGCAGTGTTGCACGGAGTTTCGTTCGCCTTGGGGTACGGCTCTGAATTGCGCGTGCTGCTCGCCATTACGTCCGTGATTATGGTGATGGACGCGTTTACCGCATATTTCTACACCATCTTCCGATCACAGCAGAACTTGTTCTATGAAGCCTTGGGCACGATTGCGTTCCAGATCATCATTTTTACGGTCGGGCTTTTCGTCATTTCCAAGACACATGACCTTCGCGCCCTGCTTTTGGTGATCGGGGCGGGCAGCTTGTTCCACATCGTATTTTCGTCCATACTCATCAGGCGAAAAGCAAAGATTGATTTCAGGTTCCGCATCAAGCCGGGGATTGCGCGGCAGTGGATGGCGCGCGCCATGCCGTTTTTCCTCGCGGCCGGGTTCATCAAGGCCTACAACACCATTGATTCCATTCTGCTCAAGAACCTGGTGGGCGATGAGGCAGTTGGCTTGTACGCCATTCCCGCCAAAATCGTGTTCACGTTCCCGTTTGTGGCGCTCGCCGTGACCGCGGCCGTGTACCCGGCCATGTCGCACTACGCCGTTGAGTCGCGCGAGCGCTTGCAGTCAATCTTCTCCCGAACGCTTCAACTGCTTTTGACCATCTCCTTGCCTATTGCGGTTGGAATCTACTTGCTGGCCGGCCCCATTGTGATGCGGATTTGGCCGGAGTTTAGCGCCTCAATCCCGGCGCTGCAAATCCTGATTTGGGCCGTGGTGTTTTTGTACGTTGAGTTCCCGTTCGGGTCGCTCTTGAACGCGACCGGCAACGAACGGAGGAACACCGTAAACCGCGGCATCCAATTAACCGTGTTCGTGGCCCTGAACTTGATTCTGATTCCGGTGTACGGTTTTCTGGGGGCCGTGTACGCCGCGCTCTCGTGCAGTGTTTTAATCGTGTTCTTGGGCTGGGTGCGGGCCCGCGAGATTGTGCCGGTGTTCACTGCCCGCTTTGTGGCGAGCTTCCTTAAGCTTGCCATCGCGTCCGGGCTCATGGGTACCGCGGTGCACTACTTCAAAGATGAGTACTCGTTCTTGATCATCATTCCGGTTGCCGCGGTTTTGTACGGCATGCTGCTCCTTTTGCTGCGCGCGTACACGGCAGAGGACTGGCAGTGGCTTAAGTCCGTGGTTAGCCACTAGCGCTATGCCGAACGAAAAGCGCCCGCTATTGCTTACGCTTGAGTACCCTCCCCAAAAAGGGGGAGTTGCGACCTATCTCGCCGGCGAAGTTAAGGCATCAAGCGAGCCGGTTGAGGTTATCAAAGCGCAGGAGCTTTTGTGGGAAAAGTGGCCGAGGTGGATTCCGCTCTTGTGGTTCAAGAAGCCGGAAGTGGATACCATACTCTGGATTTCACACGTGCTCCCCATGGGGTACGCGGCGCTGTGGTGGAAATGGCGCTTCAAAACTCCGTACCGCGTGTACGTGCATGGCCTGGATTTGGTGATGGCGCGGCGTTCGTTCTGGAAGCGCTGGTGGGCTTCGTTCATTCTAAAAAACGCGGACGAGATTATCGCGAACTCTTGGCAAACCGCGGAACTCTTGGCATCATTCGGCATTGCCCCCGCACAGGCGCAGATTACGTACCCGCGGATACCACGGGTGGATGTTGCGCAGTACCGTACGGCCGGAGATGAACTTCGGAAAAAATACGGAATCAATTCCAGCCCCCTGCTTTTAACGGTCAGCCGCCTGGTGGGGCGCAAAGGAATTAATGTGGTGATTCGCAGTTTGCCGGAAGTGTGGAAGCGCGTGCCTGATTTGAGGTACGTGATTGTCGGAGACGGCGAAGAGCGCAAGCGTTTGGAAACGCTCGCTTTGTCCGTGCTCACGGAGCTTGACCCGGACCGCTCGCGCATCCGGGCGTCAAACAAGATTCTGTTCACCGGCGAAGTGAGCGATGAGGAAAAGTATGCTTGGCTCTCGGCCTGCGATTGCTTTATACTCACCCCCATAGACGACCCGAACGATTTTGAGGGCTATGGCATTGTGTACAAGGAAGCGCAGATGTTCGGCAAACCGGTCATCGGCTCCCGCGTGGGCGGCGTGCCCGAGGCAATCGGCGGAAACGGCACCTTGGTTGATCCGGGCAGCCTTGAACAGATTACCCAAGCGATTTTAAACAATATAAAAAGAAAGCCCGACTGACTATGGTCATCAGCCGGGCACGGGATGCGGGTTTGTTGGATGAACGAGAGGACTAGCGTCGGTCGCCTTCCTCCCAATCGTGCGGTTCCCAGTCGTAGCGATGGCCGACGCTACCATCACGGGAATCATGGATCCTGATGGCCCGTGCCCCGGCCTCGCTCTTGCGTCTACGACGCTCGGCCCTCTGGTGACGGAAGATGCTGCGGCCCTCTTCCATGCCATACTTCAAGAGTAGCGTGACAACCTCCTTCGCGCGCTTACCGAGACCTGGGGACTCTAGGAGCTCCAACGAGTCGAAACGCGCGAAATGGTCTCGGATGTCCACACTGGCGTTCTGGATAGCGCGGAAGATGGCATAGTACGAGCTGTTGCCCGTACCGATCATCCGGCGAATCTCGTCCGCGAGTATGGCATTCCGTGCAGCGATCGGGTCATCCATTATTTATATATCCTCCTTATGGATATGAGGTGCGAGTTGTACGAGTTTGTGGTTTGGTGTTGAGTTTTGATAATTTAGCATAATATAAATAAGATGTCAATAGTTACCACGCATATCGCGAATAATGCTGTTAGAGTTTCAGTTATCATTCCGGTTTTTAACCACGGGCAAGAGCTTGCGCAGTGTTTAGTATCCATAAAAAATCAAGCATTTCAAAATTTTGAGATTATTATTATTGATGACGGGTCAGACGAGCCAATAGGCGATGTCGCAGGCGCGCGCGTTATCCGGCAGGAGAACAAAGGCGCTCCAGCAGCGCGCAATCGCGGGTTCAAAGAATCATCCGGCCAGTACGTCCTCTTCTGCGATGCTGATGTGGTGATGCGGACGGACATGCTGGCTAAAATGTCAGCCGTGCTTGATGAGAACCCAGGCGTATCATACGCGTATTCATCATTCAAATTCGGCTTCAAAAAATTCAAACTCTGGGAGTTTGACGCGGACAAGCTGCGCGAGATGCCCTATATCCACACCACATCACTTATGCGGCGCGAGCACTTTCCGGGATTTGATGAGTCGCTCAAGCGCTTGCAGGATTGGGATTTGTGGCTTACTATGTTGGAGCAGGGGCACGTTGGAAAATGGATTGATGAAACGCTCTTTTCGGTGAAATCCGGAGGCACCATGAGCAGGTGGCGCCCGTCATTCTTCGTTGGCCGCGATAAGGCATACCAGGACGCTGTTTTACAAGTTAAACGCAAGCACCATCTTACCTAGGGGGGCGCGTATGAAAGCCTTGCATCGCTTGGGCGATTGGTTCTATGAGAACAGTGAGGTAATCATTCTGTGCGGGGCAGCGGCGGTCGGGATCGTAATGTTCACTCGCAGTTGTGCAGGAGGAATGTGACGTGACGGAAATAATAGAAGTGCCAGTGGCAACCGCAGTGCCTACTGTCGTGCAGTGGAAGTGCGTCTCTCCAAGCCGGGAGCCGCCGCAAGGGTTGAATCTGCTGACGCTCTGCTGGAGATCGCATCAGCGGGGCATGGCTCCGACGTCTTTGTTCTTCGTCTGGACCCGAGACGATGCAGAGGGTGCGCTGTGCTGGAAGCCGGAGATGGGTGGTTTGCCCATGCCAAAACGAGGGTTTGTGGTAGGGGATGTGCGCTTTCCGGGGAAACGGCACGAGCGCGTCCTCGCGGAGATGCATGTCTCGGTTCAGCCATGAGGAGGCGGTTTTGCTCCTTGAAAACCAATGATTCTCACACAAAAATCTCACACAAGACAAAAGAGGGAGCAATGCTGCAAGGCATAATACTTCTAGGGGTTTCGTTAGGGCTGCTGCTGGGCCTGCTCTATGCCGGGGCGTGGAGTAGCCCGTTGCCGGCTACAAGGTTGTTGATGCTGTTGGTCATGCTCGCTGGCCTTACTGGTTTTGTGTCGGCGGTGATTCACTATAGGCGCGCAAGGCGCAGGGAGGGTTGAGCCATGAGCACGAGCGTCGTGGAGCATCCGGCCGCCGCACCGGCGCGCCGCAGCATCCCGGACAGAGGAGTTCATCCGGACCCGAGACAGGAGCCCTCAACCGCGGAAGCGATTCCCGTGTGGGAGCAAAAAGCCATCAAGAGGTGGCGGAGGTCCGCCGCGGAGCGCGGGTACTTCTGCCACATGTAGCTCACCGGAGGGAGCAAAATATATGGAGTATATGGTGAAGATGACGTTGGCGGCGGTCTTCGCCCTGGTGGTTGTGGTGGGGCACCATTACTTGGTTCAGTTCTATTCAAGGCGGAGGTGACCATGGCACAGGAACGGCGTGTGATGGTTGTGGGTATCATGGCGGTGGCCCTCATCGCTGCGCTCTTTCTAGGGATCGCGCGTCTGCTTGGAGTGCCTCTCGGCGGCATCTTCATTGCGGTCTCTATAGCGGGCGGGCTTATTCTGCTGTTGCGGAAAAGCCTGTTACCAAAGTGGCCGGACGGAAGACGGAAGCTGGATCTCTGAAAGGGGACGAGCCATGGAATGCAGGAAGCGCGACAGAATGTGGGACTGGCTCTACTATTGGAGCGAAGTCGGCATGATCATTGTGCTCGGCGTGGGCGTCGTCATCGTATTTAGGATACTTGTACGGTGATGGAGTATCCAGGGGTGAGGACGGGCCGCTCGGTCGGTTTTGACGGGCGGCCTCTTTTTTATTCCCGAAATGTGCTACTGTGCTGGTGTATGGATATCTCGGTCATCATTGTATCCTGGAACGTAAAAGGACTTTTGGAGAAGTGCCTGGAGTCTATTTTTAAGCATACACAAAAAGAAAACACCCCTGCAATAGGAGTGTTTTCTGTTGCGGTAGACCAATTTGGTAAACCACTTTTCTTGCCAGACGAGATTAATGTCACTATAGCGCATAATGCTTTGCCTGTCAATAGCCAATCTGTTGAAAACCAAAAGCAGCCCCTACAGTTTGAAATCATCGTGGTTGATAATGCGTCGTCCGATGGGACGGTGGAGATGCTGGAGGAAAATTTTGATGTCATTCCCGCGGCCTTTAGTCCCCGTGAAAACAGGGAGGGAATCCAGGAGTCCAACGCGATTAACCCTGGATCCCGCGTCAAGCGCGGGATGACAATTAAACTGATTCGTAATTCAAAAAATTTAGGATTTGCGGCGGCCAATAATCAAGGCATTGGGGAGGCTAGAGGGAAGTATATTTTGTTGTTAAATCCTGATACAGAGTTTACAGAGAACTCACTCAAAAAAGTATTTGATAGGATGGAGAGCGACCCCTCTATTGGCGTTTTGGGGTGCAAACTCTTGAATCCTAATGGCTCGCTCCAGCCTTCGGTGCGGCGGTTTCCGCGGGTGCGCGATATCAAGGTAATATTTTTCAAATTATATAAATTATTCCCATCCCTGTTGGATAGGTATCTGGCAAAAGATTTTAACTATTCTCGCGAGCAGGAAGTGGATCAAGTCATGGGCGCGTTCTTCTGCATCCGGCGTAGCGTCATTGACCAAATCGGCCTGCTGGATGACAAGTACTTCATCTGGTTTGAGGAGGTTGATTTCTGCCGCCGCGCCAAGGCAGTTGGCTTCAAAGTAGTGTATTGGCCCGGCACATCAATCATCCATCACGCTGGCCAGTCCTTTGGCCAGGCTCCAAGCGTCAAAAAGCAGTGGTGGTTTTTCCGCAGTGCTTGGCGGTACTTTTTTAGACTTCCCCCTCCCTTCAAGGGAGGGGGTTAGGGGGAGGGTTTGGGGAGTGTGAATGTGAACCTTGACACAATCAATCAGAAGTGGTAATATAGATTATCGCCTCAATCATGGGGCAGAAGCGCCGTGACTATTCACGGTCTGTACCTTTCATCATGAGGAGGATGACGCCATGACACAGATCATGACCCCATCCAACATGACCGACGGCCAGATTGATAAGGCCGGCGACACCTTGCGCGCGGTTTTCTGCAAGCACGCGCGGGAACACCGCTCCGAGTTTTTGTCCGGGCCCACACAGCAGGTTCTCGGCAATCCGGCGTTTGCCCACAAGGTGCTGGCCGTGTTCCGCCAGATGTATGAGGCAGTGAGCGGGCTGATCGTCCGCCACGTCAAGCAGGTGGATCGCACCCGTACGCCCCAGCAGATGCTCGATGACCTGGGCCGAAGGCAGTGGACCAACCGCAAGGTGGTGGATGCCATGCCTCGGGGCGTAGGCCAGGGAGGGGATATATTCTTCTGGCCGGTCGGGTGCTACATCAGCGATGACGACCTGGAAAAGGAATACCAGGCCGATGGTTGGGTGGCCGCGGATCCTTACCTGGTGGCCGCGGCGAACAAAGAAGATCCCGCTCTCGGGGATAAGCATCCGAATTTCACCCACTGGAAAAATGCCAGTGGTGAGTGGTGCTACCTCGCCTGCCTCCGGAGTGGCGGCGTGCGCCGCGTGGATGTCATCCGCGACGGCCGCGTCTGGAGTGACGTCTGGTTGTTCGCTGTTGTCCGCAAGCCGACCAGCCAGGCGGCGGCGGTTTCCACCATGCGTCTGTGTGAGCATGGGGAGGCGGGGAGATGAATGTGAAGCGGACGTTGACCATGTTGGAGCGATTCTTCATCAGAATCGGGCCTAGGTGCATCCATCCCACCTGCCGGAAAGGTGAGTGCGGGTGTGATGACTGCATGGACTGGATGAGGAAATACGGGGAGATGTTCGGCCGGGCGCCCGGTACCTGTAAAGAGTGTATGGGTAAGACTTGGCAGCTCAAGTTTCGTTCCATTCCCTTGAACGAGAACGGCGTGCCTGTGAAGCAGACACGCAGGGATGTCGCTGTTGACGCAGATGGGAAGCCGGTCCGGGTCGTGGGGGCGTCCAAAGTCCTGCCTCGGTCGCGGAAGCCGGCGAAAAAGCCGATTCGCGCGCCCTCAAAAAGTGATACTCTTCCAACCAAGAGGGATTGGAAGAACCGGGGGAAGTAGAATTGCGGCATTGCCGCTCTGGGGCTCTCATGGAGATTTTCGCGGGAGCCCTGTTTTTTTTGTCTAAAAAAGGTATGATATATGGAAATGACAAATGTCAAAATCCAAATGTCAAATATAATGTTGTTCAAGTATTCAGTTGTTTTTATAGCACTGGCTGAAGTGTTGTCGTTCCTGTCATTTCAATATCCGCAGACAAGCGCGTGGTTTTTTGGAGTTGCGTCTGTCATTGCGATTGCGTTGACCATACGCAGGCTTGAGTATGGAGTAATGCTGGTTTTTGGCGAACTCGTGATCGGCTCGTTCGGCCGGATGCTGGAGATTTCTATTGGCGGGTTTGACATATCAATCCGCATGGCGCTGTGGCTGGTTGTGCTTGTGGTGTGGTTTAGCCGTGCGATTCAGAAACGACGCGTCTCATTTTATCATTCTAATTTGTTCAAACCCTATGTGGCGCTGGCCGTTATCCTCGGCTGGGGGATTGTGTGGGGCATCATCCGCGGCAATCCGCTGGGATTGATTTTTTTAGATGTAAACAACTATCTCTATTTCGCGCTGATATTTCCAGTGTATGATGTGCTCTCTTCGTCTGACGCTTTGCGGCGCGTGGGAGCGGTCATCGCAACAGCCATAGGGTATGTGGCTGTGAAGACCATCGCCCTGTTTTATATTTTCAGCCATGAACTATTCCGCCTGCAGGATGCGCTGTATGCATGGTCAAGAGCCAGCCATCTTGTGGAAATCACGAACATGGATCCCGCTATCATTCTCTCGCGCATTTTCATGCAGTCCCAGATTTGGCTGGTATTCGGAGTGTTTATGTTGCTAGGTGTTCTCTTTATGTCATTGCGAGCAAGCGCAAGCGCAGCGAAGCAATCTTATCAACGCGATGATGACGGTCATTTAAAAGGAGAGCCTAAACGCGACCATAAGATTGCTTCGGCCTCTGGCCTCGCAATGACAACTGGGCTGCTTATATTGTCATTAGCCGCCATCATCGCAAGCTTTTCGCGCAGTTTTTGGTTGTCTTTGGCAATCACGTTTATCGTCCTGGTCGCCGTATTACTTGCGGTCATGCGGGAAAAATTGAAGACCGTAGGCCGCTTCATCGCCATTGCTACGGGCATTGGCGTGTTAAGCGTGGGGCTTGTTATCATTTCCATGCAGTTCCCGATTCCCCAGAGCACCGCATCACCTGATTTGATAAAGAATCGCGCAGGAAAGTTTACCGGCGAAGCAGCGGTCTCCTCGCGGTACGCGCAAATCAAGCCATTGCTTGAATCAATAAAGAACCATCCGGTGCTCGGCTCGGGATTCGGGACCAGC
>JACOVK010000071.1 GCA_016177305.1 Parcubacteria group bacterium
ATCACGTTTATCGTCCTGGTCGCCGTATTACTTGCGGTCATGCGGGAAAAATTGAAGACCGTAGGCCGCTTCATCGCCATTGCTACGGGCACGGGCGTATTGGCTTTAGGGCTTGTGGTGGTTGCCATGCAGTTCCCGATTCCCCAGAGCACCGCATCGCCTGATTTGATAAAGAATCGCGCAGGAAAGTTTACCGGCGAAGCAGCGGTGTCATCCCGGTACGCGCAGATTCGGCCTCTGCTTGAATCAATCAAAACGCACCCCGTGCTCGGCTCCGGATTCGGGACCAGCGTAACCTATGAATCCCTTGACCCGCGCGTGCTCAAAGACCATCCGGACGGAACATACACCACCACTGCGTTTGAATTGGGCTGGCTGGAGATGTGGTTGAAGATAGGCTTGCTTGGTGTCGGCGCGTACCTGTACCTCCTCTGGCGCATACTGAAACAAGGCTTGCGTCAAATCACGGGCAGAGCGTCAACAACGGGATTCCTCGCCGAAGCTCGGAATGACATACTGCTTGGCGCGCTCGCAGGGCTCGTTGCAGTTGCCCTCACCCACGGCGTAAGCCCGTACCTCAATCATCCTTTAGGAATTGGAATTGTGATGCTGGTGTCCGTGTTATCGGCTAAGAATGAAAACTGACCGCTTGATGGCTACAAATCCGTAGGCCCAGAGTACGGGCAACCATAGGGGCATAAGCCCGAACAGAGAATTGCGGACAAAGGTTTCAACCCCGGTGCTCACGAAAAAGTACTCCGCGAGGATCATGATAAAGAATCCGAACACCAACACGGTTATGTCGTGCTTTTCGTTGCGATACCAGAGCACTGCCGCGATGATGAGCGCGTCAATTGCCGTCAGCCAGTAGTCATTTGCCACAAACGGAATTAATCCAATCATGACAATGACGGGAATCACATTGTATGTTATCCGTGAAATTTTTTGAAGCATATTATCAGTATAGGGGGTTTGGGGCGTTAATACAAATTCCGTGCTGGTTGACCAAAAGGAAAAAAGGGATTAGGCTTGAGTCAATTCACGCAGGCCATTGATAACCAGGAGGAATCGCGATGACGCGTTCACACTGCCGCCACTGCGGCGGCAAGGGGAAGGTCGCTCCCTCGGTTTCTCCCGCTGTTGTAGCGTGACGTATCGTTCTTTTGCGAAGCTCTTTCTAGAGAGATGCGGCGGTTGAATGTCCTGCCAACCCCGCGTCTAGGAATACCGGGGATGCAAGCCCAACTCTCCCAGCAAAGGTGGCTCTGGCAACAGGATGGAAGTCATTGGTCTAGGTACTAGATAGCTCTTCCGCCATCCACGGCCGTCAAAACAGACTAGGCAACTCCGGGGGTTTGTGCAGAAACCCCTGCTGAATGGGTATCGGATAAAGGAGGAACCACCCCCATCAATAGAAACCCTGACTGAGATGGCTTCCCAGAGATATCCAGGTCGTATTCCTTCCCGGGGGTCTGGCTGGGCGCAAAAGGACGATTGCGAGGCGCGTGCTGCACCGCGCGCCTCCTTTTCTTTTTGTATTGACAATCGGCAGTCATAGGAGTATATTCATAGCACAAATCCAGGTGTTATGCCTGGTCGCCCCTGCAAAAAGGTGCGCTCTTTCAACCCTATTTAGGGAGGTTAGCCGTTATGGCTACCGTCGCACAAAGACATCACCCACTTTGGAGTAGCTGGGGGGTATCGGAACAGCAGACAAGCGAACGGATACGAGTGTTGCTTGCGCGGACCTATTTCGGATCCTGCGCCACTCTCTATGATGCGGGCAAGCGTTGTATTGAGGTGACGGGCGGCCCTCCGGAATTAGACACACTGCTCTTTTTGCGTCGGCCAGTGCCTGTCACCGTGAAACATATTCGGTTTACAGGTCGTCTGCATGTTTCGGATGAGTTCGTCCCATGCAAACTGACCGACTGCGAGATGTTCTTCGGCCTTTTCTCCTCCAGCCTTCACGGAGGGCACGATTGCCTGCTCCTTGGGATGTTTGCCCGCGTGTACGCCGTTGGTTACCGCGAGGGATTGTATCCACTCGCGGGGGTCTACAACATCAGGGGGCGATTCGGAACGTTCCAGTTCGTTGACTACGGGGGGATATCTCCTAGACGCTGTTACCCTGAAGTCGCCAGAGAAGTGATTGGCGATCCATCTGACGGCACCGGGGTGATGTGAACATCCTTTTTTCTGCACCGGGAACTGCCGGCGGTACGCTGGCAGTTCCTTTTCTTTTTGGTTTGATTATGCTAAAGTATGGGCGTATGCAATCATCATTTGTACAACTTGATACCCAAATTTGGAAAGAGGGGGACATGTATGTGGCG
>JACOVK010000074.1 GCA_016177305.1 Parcubacteria group bacterium
CAACCAATGTCATATCAATTTCCCTGCCGCCGACCACAGTCAAGAAGCTGGAGCGCATACGAAAACGACAAGGGCAGTCACGCAGCGCTTTTATTTCCGCGCTGATTGACAAATCAGCCGAAGATGCCGCTTGGCAGAGAATGTACGACTGGGGCGCGGCCACGGCCCGGAAATTTAATATCACGAGCGAGGATGACATAGATCGCATCCTGCATGAAGACTAGAGTTGTCTTTGACACAAACATACTGGTATCAGCCATTGCCTTCGGCGGAAACCCGAAAGTGTGCTTGGAGTTGGCGCACCAGAAACAAATCAGCGCGTTCACCTCAAAAATGATCTTGCTTGAGCTGGTCCGCACCCTGCATAAAAAATTCCAATGGCCTGAAGATGAAATACAAAATGCCGTGCACAACATAACCACGGCGGCAACGGTGGTTATCCCGCAAATGAAAATTAATGTTATCACCCAAGACCCGGCGGATAATAT
Source organism: Parcubacteria group bacterium (assembly GCA_016177305.1). Classification (GTDB taxonomy): domain Bacteria; phylum Patescibacteriota; class Patescibacteriia; order UBA2169; family UBA2169; genus CG10-46-32. Next base: position 489 of record JACOVK010000074.1, read on the forward strand.
CATTCTGGAGGCGGCGCTAGAGAGCCGGGCGGATTACATCATTTCCGGCGATAAAAAACACCTGTTGCCGCTAAAAACATTCCAGCATATACCCATTGTTTCCGCCACCAAATTTCTATCAGCTCTTGATTGACAAAGGCGCATAAACAAGGCTACGCTAGGAGTACTATGGCCGACGTCAAGGAACTCCTAAAAATCATTGACGAGGAAAAACTGCAAGTGGACAAAGACATGGTCCGCCTGGCGTTTGATTTTGCGCAAGAAGCGCACCAAGGGAAAACACGCAAGAACGGCGAGCCCTACATCAACCACCCCTTTGAAACGGCAAAGACCCTGGCGCGGTACCACCTGGATCAGGACACCATCATCGCGGGACTCTTGCACGACGTGCCCGAGGACACGAATAAAACACTTTTAGACGTGCGCAAAGAGTTCGGAAAAGACGTGGCAAATCTGGTTGAGGGCATCACCAAGCTCGGCAAATTGAAATACCGCGGCATTGAGCGGTACCTGGAAAACCTGCGCAAAATGTTCGTTGCCATGGCCTCGGACATCCGGGTCATCTTCATCAAGTTCGCGGACCGCTTGCACAACCTCAAAACCCTCTCCGCGCTCGCGCCCGAGAAGCGGGAGCGCATCGCGCGCGAGACTTTGGAAATCTACGCGCCCATCGCAAACCGCTTGGGCATGTGGCAGCTCAAAGGCCAGCTGGAGGACCTCTCATTCAAGCACCTCTACCCCGACGAATACCGCGGCCTCAAGGAAGCTTTGGAAAAAAACTTCAGCGAGCGCAGCGAGGTGCTCAAAACCATGCGCGCAAGCATCCAGGCCAAACTCAAAAAAGAGGGCATGGCTGTCCTTGAGATCTCCGGGCGCACCAAGGACCTCTGGAGCCTCTACCAGAAACTGCTGAAGCACAACAACGAGATGCGCCATGTCCACGACATCATAGCGCTCCGGGTCGTGGTTCCCACAGTCGCGGACTGCTACCGCGCACTCGGCATCATCCACAGCACGTGGCTCCCCCTGCCGAACCGGTTCAAAGACTACATTGCCCAGCCCAAGCCCAACGGCTACCAGTCTCTGCACACCACCATTTTCTGCGACCGCGGCAAAGCGCTGGAAGTGCAGATCAAAACTCCGGAAATGCACCAGGCCGCGGAGTACGGCATTGCCGCGCACTGGAACTACGACGAGCGGGGCTCCATTAAGTTTGATAAAACCCTGGACTGGGTGCAGGAACTTTCCAAGTGGCGCGAGGAAGCGAACGACAGCAAAGAGTACCTGAACTCCCTGAAAATTGACGTGTTCCAGGACCGGATCTTCGTGTTCACCCCCAAGGGCGACGTCATTGACCTGCCGGAAAACTCAACGCCCGTTGACTTCGCGTACCACATCCACACCGCAATCGGCGACAAGGCATCAGGAGCGCGCATCAACAACCAGATGGCGGCCCTCTCCACTCCCTTGAAGAGCGGCGACATGGTGGAAATCGTCATTGAGAAGAACCGCCGCGGCCCAAACCGCGATTGGCTCAAGTTCGTCAAAACCCGGGCCGCGCGCGATAAAATCAAAACAAAAGCCCCCAAGGGAATCTGGGAAACCATTACGAGCCTGCGTGCCAAAGGGTAGCGCGGACTGCGGCGCGGATCCCTCGGGAATATCCCTCGGAAATACTCGGGACAGGCCCGGGACAGGCTCGGTCGCGGCGCGTAACGCGCTACCCAACCGATTCATCCCCCAGCAACTTCGCCATGATGGCATCCAGTTCCTTGGGCGCGTAGAACTCAATGGCAATGATGCCGGTATTTTTTCCTTTCCTGCCGATTGAGACGCGCGTGCCGAGCCGGTTCGCGAGTACCGCCTCGTAGGCTTCAATGTTCGGATCCTTATTCACGGTGCGCGTGTGCCTATGCACCTCCACGGTGCGCGCCTCGTGCGTGGCATCCACAATGGAGAGCTTTTCCGCGAGAATCTTTTTGAAGAGCGCCATGCGTTTTGCATCGTCGTGCACCTCTAGGATGGCGCGCGCGTGCCCCGCGTTGATTCTTCGCTCCGCGAGCGCCATCTGGATTTCCGCGGGGAGCGAAAGCAGCCGGATGGCGTTGGAAATGAGGGGCCGGGTCTTGCCCATGCGGTCCGCGATCTGCTGGTGTGTCAACCCGAACTCGTCGTTGAGCTTCTGGTAGGATTCCGCTTCCTCAATGGGGTTTAAATCCGAACGCTGGATATTTTCTATGAGCGCGAGCTCAAGCCGTTCCAGTTCATCCGACTTCCGGATGGTGGTCGGCACGGTTGCAAGGCCTGCCATCTTGGCGGCGCGCAGCCTCCGCTCTCCGGCAATCAGCTCATACTGCCCGCCCGCATCAGCTACCACCACCAAAGGCTGGATGATGCCGTGCTCACGAATGGATTGGGCCAGGCGCTCCAATTCCTCCTGCACAAAGTGCTTGCGCGGCTGGTGCCGGTTGGAAACGATTTTCTCAACCGGAATTTCAACAACAGCTGATTGTGCGACTCCCGCTTCAACTGAAGTGTGAGCGCCGACTTGCTGGTTCGCCGGCGACGGGAGGGCGGCCTTTGATTTGTTCGGGATGAGCGAGCCCAAGCCCCGCCCGAGCCCGTGGTTTTGTTTTTTCATAGGTGATACAGAGGGGTCATATGCTCCGACACTTAAGAGTACGCATGCAGTTCCAGAATCTCGCGGGCCAGGCGTTCGTACGCTTTGGCGCCCTTTGAGTCCGGATCGTAGTGCAGAATTGACTTGCCGTAGGACGGCGCTTCCGTGAGCCGGACGTTGCGCGGAATCACGCTGCGGAAAATCTTGTCCGGAAAGTACCGGTACAGCTCGTGCATCACCTGCTCCGAGAGCTTTTGGCGCGAGTCGTACATAGTGAGAAGGGCGCCCAGCACTTTGACCTCCGGCTTGATGTTCTCCTGGATCAGGCTGATGGTGTTCATGAGCTGCCCCAGGCCCTCCA
>JACOVK010000072.1 GCA_016177305.1 Parcubacteria group bacterium
CTTAAACCATGTACTATACCAGCATGCCTGAAATTATTGAAAAACAGCTCAAAACCCTGCCCCTTTCCCCTGGGGTGTATTTCTTTAAGGATGGCAAGGGGGTGATTTTGTATATCGGAAAAGCGAACAAATTGAGAAGCCGCGTGCAATCATATTTCAGGAGCGCCGCGGAACTTTCTGACGCAAAAAAAATCATGATTAAAAGGATAACGTCCATTGAAACCACCATCACGTCCAACGAGCAAGAAGCCCTGATTCTTGAGTCCATCATGGTCAAAAAGCACAAGCCGCATTTCAACGTCTCGCTCAAGGACGACAAAAGCTACAACTTTATAAAGATTGATTACCGCTATCCCCGCCCGGTGGTAACCACCGTGCGCAGGCCGGAATTTGACGCGGGACGGTCCCGCGCGAAATATTTTGGCCCGTATACCTCTGGCGGAACCTTGTACGAAAATTTGCGCATTCTGCGCCGCATCTTTCCGTACCGAAAAAAACCCAAAGAGCCTACGGTATTTGAACAAGAGCTCATGAAGAAACGCTCCCTCGGCCCCATTCCCCAGACTGATGGAGAATACAAGGACATGATTGCGAGGCTAATCCGCGTGATTGAGGGTGACACGGATGACGTCATCAGGGATCTAAAAACGCGCATGCAGGTATTGGCAGGCAGCAAGCGCTACGAAACCGCAGCCAGCGTGCGGGACCAGATACGGAATCTTGAACTCATCCAGTCGCGCCAGAAAGTCATGTCAGCGAGAGGAGGCAATCAGGATGTAGTGAGTATTTTTAAGAAAGATGATCAGGCGGCGGTGAACGTGTTTGTGATCCGGGCGGGCAAGCTCATCAATAAATTGAATTTCCTGCTCCAGCACGCGGCCGGGGAAACCGTTGCCCAACTGGTTGATGTGTTTTTGAAGCAATACTATTCCGAAGCAAGCAACACGCCCCGGGAACTGGTGCTGCCTGTGCGCACCACGCTTTCGGGCGGGGATATTGCGGCGCTCGCCCAGGAGCGCGCCACGGGCAGCATCAGCATCAGCGTTCCCTCGCACGGCAAAAAGCGGAATTTGATCAAACTTGGAGAGGAAAATGCGAAAGAGTATCTGGAGCAGTCGCATGCCTCGTGGGAGAGAGCTGCTGACCAGGCGCTTCGCGGCTTGAAAGATGCGCTCAAGCTCAAGGAACTGCCCAATCGCATTGAAGGCTACGACATCTCCAACATCCAGGGCAAATTGTCCGTGGGCTCTATGGTAGTGTTTGTTGATGGCAAGCCGGATACCAACGAATACCGCAAGTTCAAAATCAAGACCGTAAAAGGCGCTGATGATTTTGCCTCGCTTGCGGAGGTGTTAAAACGCAGATTCAGCTCGCACAAAGAAACCAAGTGGCCCAATCCGGATTTGATATTGCTTGATGGCGGCAAAGGCCAGCTCGCTACGGTCATCAAAGCTTTTGACAATGAGCTGCCGCTTAATAACAAACAATTCATCGCACTCGCAAAACGCGAAGAAGAAGTGTTCCAGGGAGCCTCATTGAAAAAAATTAATCTTGACCCCGCCTCATCAGCGGGCAGATTACTGCAGCGCATCCGGGACGAAGCGCACCGGTTCAGCCAAAAGTACTACCACACCCGCCACGCCAAAGCGGAAACCAAATCAATTCTAGACGACGTGCCCGGCGTCGGGCCCAAGACGAAAAAACTTTTGATCCGGAAATTCGGTTCAGTTTCGGGTATCCGGAACGCGGATAAGGATGCTATAATCCAGTTGGTCGGAGAAGCAAAAACAAAAACGCTTCTGGAGAACCTATGAACAAACACTCGCCCGCCGATGAGGCGGGAACAAAAGCTGAAAAACGGGAACAAAAAAAGCGCAAAAAGCGCCAGATGAAAGTATCGGGTTCAAGCGTCAAAAAACTGCGCAAGCTCCAGATTACAAAGCCTAAGGCGGCGTGGACGCTTTAGGCGGCCGCGACGCTCTTGGTGTAAGCGTCTCCGCCCCGCCGAATCGGCGGGTCAGAGCCGCTGATCGCGGATACAACAATCTCCTTAACCGAAGCCGTCTTTTTCACGCCGAACATTTCGGGAATGTATTTCTTGATTGCAAGCCGCAGGTTGTCATTCAAACTTGCCTCGCTGTCAAAACGGCTGAACGCGTGCTCCAAATAGAGCACTGATTCCGCGGCCATGCTGATGCCCAAGGCCACGTGCAGGTTGCCGTGCCATGCCTGCTCCAAAAGCTCCCATAAGAGTTCCGAAATCGGGGCTTTTTTCGGTTCAGGCACCTGGATGCCGGATGCGAAATAGGAATGGCTGCGGCCAGCCGCGTAGTGTGACGCAAGCAGCACTTTTGCGGCGGACTCGCACTCCCCTTCCAAAAGCGCGTATAGTATGGCAACAAACTGCTTGCGCTCTTCCGGCTCCAAATATCCGGTAGCAAGCACGTGGTTGATGATGACCGTGTTGCCGGCGCCGATTTGCATATCCGAAAGCAATGGCCGCAAAATGAACACGCCCCCAACGCCGTACTGGTAGATAAACGCTTCTGCCATGTAGCGGTTGATGTACGTGCGGGCGGCACCGGTCTTTTTGTGGCCGCTCGCGATCTCGCGCATGTTTGGATAATTGTGCCAGCGCTGGACCAATACATCCCGAGATGTATACTCCCACAAAACTTCCGGAATCGTGATTTTCTGGTGGTGCTCAAAGTGCGCATCAAGCATTTCAACGCGAGCGGCAACCACGCTCAAGTCCGACAGCAACCCGGCCCTGCGCTCAAACTCCTCCAGAATGTTTTCAAAAATAATGCCCGCAAACCGCGTCCTTATGGCGGGCGCGAGTTCGCGGATGGATTCCAAATTACGCCCCAAGCGGTACACGGCTTTTGGGTCGTTGACCGTAATCAGCGTGCGCTTGCCGTTTTTTAGAATTGCCTTGCGGGTCTCGCTCACCGCATTGCTGCGGTACGGACGGGGCTCAATGCTTCCAATCTCGTTTATGGCGCTTCGGCCGATTGCGCGGCGCAAGAGCTTGGTGAATTTTGTTACGTCCATCACCGGAAGCGCGGCATGGCTGTTCAAGAGCGCATTCTGGAAAGGCCGGGGGATGATGTCGCTGCGCGAGGCAATAATCTTTCCCGCCTCAACAAACCCAGGGCCAAGCTCCTCCAGCGTGCGGCAGAGCGCGCGGCCGTCTGCCGAGGCGCGCGCAAACGCGTCCCGCCTGCGGAATACGCGGTACGGAAGATGGTGCAGCAAATTAAAATCATGCAACAGAGAGCCGAATCCCGAGTGGACGGCGTGCGAGGCAATGCGCCGAAGTTGTCCTTTGTGGTGATGCATGCTACAGGTGCAAAACAAGTTTTTCTTTTATTTTTTCCGCGAGCGAATACTCTTTAAGTTTTTTGGGAGCATGCTCAAACACGTCATACCCTTTCTCATTATACCGCGGAACCAGATGCCAGTGCACGTGGTTTGCCTCGTCCATGTACATGAGATAGACTTTTTTGACGTTGAGGCCCGAAAGCATGGCGTTGCGCACCTCATCAACGCGCTCCATGAGATGATCGTAATCCGCCCTGCCTAAACCGCGTAAATCTTTGACTGGCTTCTTCCAGACGACCACGCAATGCCCGGCCGCAATCGGGCGGCTCGCCAGGCACGCGTACAATTTTTTGTCTTCAAAAATAATCGCCTTTGTATGTGGTTTGGGAAATGGTTTTGACATAAAAAAATCCGCTGGCAACCCTAGTATAGCAGTTGCCAGCGGCGGGAACAATGACGGTGTTCCGTCATCCTGGAGCGAGCCCGCCGATTCGGTCGGCGGCGAAGAGCGAGGTCAGTCCGGTCCGGATGCGAGCATGCGCTTTGCCACGGCCCGGGCCGCGTGGCAGATGCCGTCACCCGGCATGGCAACCACGGCGCGGCAGTCATCGTTCGAGCCGGTTTCGCGCGCCTTCATAAGCGCGGCGAGCATGCGCCATTCATCGCCCGCTTCCGCATCCTTGATGATTCGCTCAATAACACGTAACGCCATGTCGCCATGATCGTCACTGAGCAGGGTCATGGCCATCAGCAAATCCGCAGCGTATGACGAACTCCGGGGAACGCCCCTTGAGAGCAGGGCTTCAATCCCGGCGAATCCCTCCTCAACCCAACTCTCACCATAACTCTCACCATAATAATAGATTGGGAAATAAAGGGCTGTCAGCTGGGTCCTGTGCCCCCAGTCATTGGCCATCCATTGGGCCTCGCGCGGGATGTCCGGATTCAGTGTGGCGCGGTACTTGTCGCCCGCCCGCAGCCAGTCCAGCCACATCGGGTCTGTGTGTTCTGTACCCTCTGTGTCCGTATCCTCCTTGGCGTGGTGGAGCATCATAGCGAACTCTGCCATGTATGCCGCGTTGTTCTGGCTGAACGTGTCGTCCGCGATCTTGCTGATCGCGCGGTGATGCTCCGACTCTCCGGCGAAGTCGCCAGAGCAACGCAGCGTTGTAGCGGAACAGCACCACGGTCCTGCGGACGCCTGGCGTATCCAGCGGCATCGGCTCCAGCGCCACCTTGGCTGCACCCATCCACTCGTTGATGAACTCAATCCATGGATTCTGCTTCCGCCTCTCGGCATTGACCATGGCGATCTTGAGTTGGACGACCCGCAGAGGGGAGGCCAAACCACTCCCGATGACATGCCTGCAGATTGAGATGACGCGGTCATACGCCTTGAGCTGGTACACCAGCTCATCCATCAACGGCGTTGCGACGAGCTCCGCATCATCCGGCAACCCTGCGATGATCCGTGCGATGTCGCTGTTACCCATCTCAAGCAACTCCACGGTCAAAGGGCCGCTATACGTCTCTGCCATTTCCTCATACCTCTCGGTTTTATCCAGCCATGCGGCCGGACATGGGTTTTTAAAGAAACTTCTCGTTCATGGTTGCGAACACTACTGTATACCACATGCATGGCGCACTGTCAACCTGCGCCATCTTCAAAAAACGCAACATGCTCATCCCCCAGCTCCGCGATAAAGCGGGAGGGCGTGGTGATGCTGACTGACCCGTAAATGGTGCGAGAGCGCGCGAGCAGCATAAAGAGCCTGTCCTGCGCGCGCGTGATGCCCACGTAGCACAACCGCCGCTCTTCCTCCAATTGCGCCGGTTCAATCATGGAATTCGCGTGCGGTAATAAACCCTCTTCAAGCCCCACCAAAAAAACATTTTTAAACTCAAGGCCTTTTGCGCTGTGCAAGGTCATCAAGGTGATGGCTTGCCCGGACTCGGGGTCAAACGTATCCTGGTCCGAAACCAGGGCAACATCCTCCAAAAACGCTTCAATTGCTTCCGAGCCTTTCATGGAAGCGAACTTCTTGGCAACGCTCTTAAGTTCAGCCACATTCTCCAGCTTGTCGTTCCCGTCATTGCCCAGGGCCTTCAAGGCATCAATGTACCCGGAGCGCTTGAGCAAAAAATCAATTGCCTCGCTCACCGTCATTTCCGGCAAACTCTCCTGGCCGCGCGAGAACACGTCCACAAACGCTTTGAACGCCTCAAGACGGTTTGGAGCCAAGCCCTCAATCTCCTCGCTCTCCAAAACGCAGGCTACAATATCCCTGCCCTCGGACCTAGCCTGCGTGTACACGCGTCCCAAGGTCTTGTTCCCGATGCCGCGGCTCGGTTCGTTGATGATGCGCTCCAGAGCCAGCACGTCATTCGGGTTCAGCAAAAACTTGAGGTACGCGATGGTGTCTTTCACTTCCTTGCGGTCATAGAACCGAATGCCGCCGACCAGGCGGTACGGCACGCCGTAGCGCAGCATGGCTTCCTCCAGCACGCGCGACTGCGCGTTGGTGCGGTACAAGACCACGTAATTATTCCAGGTGAGTTTCTTGGTTCCCAAATCAAAAGGAATAATTTTTGAGGGCGCGAGCCTCATATCCCCTGGCCGATATTTGCGCTTGCCAGCCTTGAACCCCGCCATAATCTTATCCAAAATTCCGCCGCCTCCCCCCTCTGCCTCATAATCATAAGTCACATCTTCCCCTCTCCTTTCCAGGGAGAGGGTAGGGTGAGGGTTGGGAGTGCGCATGGTAATACCTTCCAATTCCGCTATCTTTTCCAGCACCTTTTCCGCTTCCCGGCTCTCGTTCTCCACCTGCCACACTTCAGGCGTGTGCCCCTCCTGCCGGTCGGTCCAGAGCTTCTTTTTCATCCTTGATGCGTTGCCCGCGATAATGGC
>JACOVK010000076.1 GCA_016177305.1 Parcubacteria group bacterium
ATCGGCCAGAACCACATGATGCAGACCCTTGCCCTGATTGCCATGGAAGACCCGGGCGGGCTTGACGGGAACGCCATCCGCAACGCGCGCGCAAACGTGCTCAAGGCGCTTCTACCCATTAAGCCGCGCAACCTTGCCAAGCGCGTAACGCTCGGCCAGTACCGGGGATTTACCGGAGGGCCCGAGGTGCCCAAGAGCTCAAAAACCGAAACCTACTTCAAAATCCGCGCCTCAATCGGAAACAAACGCTGGAAAGGCGTGCCCGTTACCTTGGAAGCGGGCAAAGCCTTGAAAGAAGATTGCAAAAAAATCGTCATCACCTTTAAGGAGCGGCCCACGTGCGTATGCCATGTGCACGACTCCGTTTACCTGCAGAACGTGCTGGAGTTCCACATTGCCCCGCACGAGGGAATCAGCCTCAAGTTCTGGGCTAAAAAGAAAGGCTTTACCATGGATGTGGAGCCGCGCGAGCTTTCCTTTACCTACCGCACGCCGGATGACAAAATGCACCCGCACGACGCGTACGAGCAGCTGCTGTTTGACGCGGTGCGCGGCGAGCAAACGCTATTTGCATCAACTGATGAAGTGCGTGCTGCCTGGAAATTCATCACCCCGATTCTTGAACACTGGAGCACGATCCCGCTTAAGACGTACGAGAGGGGCTCGAGCGGGCCCAAGACGGAGCGCCACGGCGTGCTGGCCTGCCCCCCTGGCGTGCCAATCCACCGGATGAGCGCGGACGGCTGAAGCGGCTGCCTTCGCGGCCGCTGTCGGGCCGGGAATCGCCGCCGAGGTACACGGCGCGGATAACGGCATCGCTCTGGCGAGGCAGTTCCGGAAGCGCGAGAATGGGAATGGTTTTCTTGATGAGCCGCTCAATCTGGCGGATGTCTCCGCGCTGATCCGGGGTCGCGAACGAGATCGCCTTTCCGGTGGCGCCGGCGCGGGCCGTGCGGCCGATGCGGTGCACGTAATCCTCCGCATTCTGCGGCAGATCAAAGTTGATGACCAAAGAAATGCCGGTCACGTCAATGCCGCGCGCCGCAATGTCGGTTGCGATGAGCACGCGGTACGCGCCGGACTTAAACCCTGCCATGGCATCCTTGCGCTGGGCAAGCGAACGGTTGGAGTGGATTTCCGCGGCTGCATGTCCCATAGCCTTTACCACGCGCGTAATCTTTTTTGCGCCGTACTTGGTGCGCGTAAACACGAGCACGGTGCCTGCGTTCTCTGCAAGAATCTTTTCCAGAAGCGGAAGCTTTGCCTGTTTATCAAGAATAAAAACTTCCTGCTCCACACCCGCGACAGTGGTGCCTGATGGAGCAACCTCAATGCGCAAGGGCAGGTGCATGAACTGCGACGCAAGGCTGGCGATTTGCGGAGGCATGGTCGCGGAAAACATCAGTGTCTGGCGCTGCTGCGGGCACGCCGCGAGGATGCGCTTGATGGCCGGGAAAAACCCGATATCAAACATACGGTCAGCCTCATCAAGCACCACAATGCTGATGCGGTTCAAGTTGATTACCTTCTGCTCCATATGGTCCATCAAACGTCCCGGAGTCGCGATGATAACATGCGGATTTTTGCGCAGCTGCTTGACCTGCACATTGCCGGAAGCGCCGCCAATGATGACCGCGGTTTTAATGCCCAAGGAAGCGCCGATTTTGTGAAGCGCCTCATCCACCTGGATGGCAAGCTCGCGCGTGGGAATGAGGATTAAGGCTTGACCCTTTTCCTCGGCAAGCCGTTGCAGCATGGGCACGCCGAACGCCAGGGTTTTGCCGGTTCCGGTCTGCGCGATACCCACCACGTCCTTTCCGGCAATGGCGTGCGGAATGCACTGGTGCTGGATGGGGGTTGGGTTGATGAATTTTTTGCTCGCGAGAATTGCAAGCAGTTTTGGGGCAATGCCCAGGTTGCCGAAGCCTCCTTGGACGGTAGAGTGTTGTGTCATAACTAAATTACGTGACCCGATGAATCTGAAGGGTCACGTGAAATGACACAA
>JACOVK010000075.1 GCA_016177305.1 Parcubacteria group bacterium
CCGGCTGCTTTCCACTGCGCCGGGCACGCTGTTCCGCTTGAACTCGCTGCGCCAGCGGCTGAAGGATACACCGGAAAGCGCCGCCACTGATGCGCTTGCCGCCATCAGGGAGATTCCGAACTTCGTGGATGGCGAGCTTTCCGGAGCGTCCATCACGGAAACCGCGGAAAAAACGTTCCGAGCGCTGCGCGGCTTAATCCGCGCCTCGCTCCCGAACCTGGGAGTGGAGCGCGTCCTACGAGAGCTGGCCAACACTCGCGTTGCTCTCGGAGAGCGCACCCAGGAGGCTTTGCCCCTCGCGCACTTTCTGAACGCGGTAGAAGTGGATGCAGTGGAAGAGGAAGCCAGGAGCGTCCAGACGGCCAAAAGCGGATTGATTCTGGCAATGGGAAAGCGTCCGGGGATTTTTGGCCAGCTCTCCAGTCGCGTCAGGAACCGCATCCTGTACGAGCAGCGAGAAGCAACCGAGGCGCTGGACGGGGCGGTTGCGTCCCTGTTCAGCAGGGTGTGCCGGATCGCGGATGCGGTGCTCCGAAACGCGCTCAACGCCAAACTGGAAGAGCTCCGGAGCCACTACCGTTCGTATCTGGACCAGCTCATCCGGGTGCTTGAGGGTGCCCAAGCCGAGCTCTCGGAAGAGGGAGCGCGCGTCGCCGGCCAGGTTGACCAGGTGGTGGCCGAAGGCAGGATGGAGCGCTCGGCAACGCGCCTTTCGCTCTTTCCAAGCGATGCGGTGCTCCAGCAGGTCGCGCACGTGGATGAGCAGTCAGTCGCGTCCGCGTTTGAGGTCTTGTTCAGCTGGGACGGTTCCAATCTCCCGCGGCGCACGGACCGGCCGCTGGAGGACGTCGCAAGCTTTGCGGCAGACGCGGACGTCCCGTTCGCTCCGCTGTTTCTCGGGGACGCGAACGCGAAGAGCTTCATCACGGACGCGCTCCGCGATGCGGAGCCGTTCGTGCGCATCAACGAACGCGGTCTGCAGGGCCTCGCAAGCGTCACTAGGCGGGTGTTCCTGGTGTACCCCAAGGCGCTCGCGCCGTTCGTGGAAACGCTTTCCACGGACCGTAGCCTGGTTCACCTGGTCCAGGCTCAAGTGCCTGCCATCTTCGTGTTCAAGCAGGCTGACACCTTGCCGAGCTCGGCTTTCCAGAGCTTGTGCGAGTACGACACCGTGCTCCAAGCAGCGCTTGCGGCGGATGCACGGGAGCAGGACGGGGTGGTGGAAACGCTGATTTCGTTTCCGCTCGCCCGGTATAGGCGCGCCCCGCGGGTTCTGGACTCGGAGACCGCGAAGCGCCACCGGAGAGCAGCGGCAAGCCTGTTGCTCAACCCGGAGGTCGGCGCGTTTGATTCGGACCATCCGGACGCGGGCTGGGCGCGCTTCTCGCTCGTGGCGAGAAACGGCAGCCGCGTGCCCATCCTGGGACCGGATGCGCCCATGCATGCGCAGTGTCCGCTTTTCCAGAACAATGCGGGCATCTGGCACATCCGCTTCTTGGACCACCGCGGCAACTACCGCGAGCGGAGCATGGGCACGCACGTGCTGGCGTACGCTCTGGACCTGGTGGCGCAGCATGGCAGGTACCAGGCCGCAATCAGCGCATGGATAGAGCAGTGCGCCCAGGCGTGCGGCCCGGATGTTGCCGAGGCGTTTGGCCTGGCGCTCTCCGCATTTGAGCAATGGTGTAGAGATGCGGAGGACGACATCCGGAACGAGCTCGGAGGCGACGCCGAAGCCATTGGCAGGCGGAACCTGTTTACGGAGGTGCTGCCTCCGGCAGACATGGTCTGCACCCTGGCGAGGGAGTTGACGGAACCGGACGAGTGGTTCTTGCAGTTCGGCGTCAGGTATGAGAACCAGCGCCTGTTCCCGGGCGTTGCCGCGGCAGCTGGCGCGGTCTAGGCAGAAACCAACACCAACACCAACATCAACAACGCCCCCAAGAAAGGAGGCATCGCTCTTTAGTACGTAGTCCTTTGTACGGACCCTCTCAAGATTTCGGCCAGCGCGCTGGAGTCTTGGGAGGGTTCTTTTTTTTGGGGTTTTCTCTCGCCGCGCCGGGTTCATTCCGCGCGGCGAGACCTTGGAAGGGGGTGTGAGGGGGAAACCCTTCCTCGGGGTTTCCCCCTCAAGTATCTATATCCACCGGTGCCGCTTGAACCAGTAGAGCATGAACGACATGCCGGTCGCCATGATCGCGATCACCCTCCAGAATCCGCCCGAGCTCTCCACGAACGGCATGCCGCCGGTGGTGTTCATGCCGAAGATGGCCGCGAGGAGCGTCAGCGGGAACACGACCAAAGAGAACGTGGTGAGGGTCCGCATGATGTCGTTGAGCCGGAAGGAAATCAGGGATTCGTTGGTTTCCTGGATCGCGTCAATGGTAGCCATGTGGTTTTCCAGTTGCACCCATAAGTCTTTTGATACATTCGCGATGCGCTCAAACTGTACTGTTGCGGCGCGGTCAACGGCTTTTGCGCCCACGTAGTGTTTTGCCTGCTCCCGCATTTCCTCTACAATGTCCTTTTGCGCGCGCATTGCCTTGCGGACGGACACAACGTTCCGCTTGATGCCGAGAATTGAACCCACGAGTTCGCGTTCGCGGCCCGTGAAGAGCTGGCTATCCAGGGCGTCTATGTCCCAGGAGAGGTGGTCAAACATGGGGTAGAGCGCAAGGGAGAGGGTTTCAATCATGTCCAGCACAAATTTGAGCGGGTTAGCCTCTCGGTACTTGTCCCGAAACCGCGGTTCCGCGTCCATGCGCTGGGCAATGTCTTTTAAGGCCGCGATTTCGTTCTTGTGCACGGTGACCACCGCGTTGTTCATCAAAAAAATATCAAGCTCGCTGATTCCGATAACGCCGGTCTTTTGGTCATGCACCGGAAACAGGAGCATGATGAATAGGTACCCGTCATTGAGGTCAAGCTTCGGGCGCAAGGGGGGAGAGGCTACCGCCGCGAGATCGGCAGCCTCAAAACTGAACGTATCCCGCAAATACCGGATTTCCGGCTCGCCGTTGTCAGGCACATTGTGCCAGGCGAATTTTTTGAATTGGATTTTTTGGGCTGCGTGCATGGCTACTCCTGGCCCGCTCCCGCCGCATCCAGCGGCTCTTCGGCGCTTGCGGGCGGAGCCGGGAAGGGCTCGCTCTTGAACGGGTCTGGAATGGGCTCCCTGATGATTGCGGTGATTTTGTAGCCGTGGATTGCGGCCACGCGGCTTGCGAGGGCGAGATCAATGTTCTCCAAGGCAACCTCTTGCTTGAGCACGATCACCGCGCGCGCCTGGATGATGGTCTGGTAAAAGTTTCGGTACAAAAATACCAGCGAGAGCGCCATGAGGACGCTGACTGCGGAAATGACGCCGAGCCTCGCGGCCTGGAGCGCGTTCCATGCGGGCGCTTGAGCGGGGATGCGTGTTTTTTTGCGTAAAAAAGGCAACTGCATAGCACGTTTGAGGTTAGGGCAGGGACGCTGCCGCGGGAATGCGCCAGTACGTGGTTGCGGCCATGGTAACGCGCACGCTCCGGGTTTTCTTGTCCAGTTCGTCCGTGTGCGCGGCCACGGTCATTTCGTTGATGTTGGTGTAGTAGGGAAGGGATTCCAGGGCGCTTAAGAACCGCAGGATGCGCTCCCAGTCGCCGCTTGCGGTGAGCAGGAACGGAAGCTCGGAGAAGCGGGTTTCCGGCGTGCGCTTCTGGCTGCCGGCTTCAATGCCAAGCTCAATCCCCGCGTCATCCGCGAGCGTTTCAAGGGCCGTGATGTACCCAAGCTCTTCCCGCTCCGGGAGCATGACGCCGTTTAAGAACGCCAAATCATTTTTGACGGCGCGGTAGTTTTCTTGGACCGTTTTTAAGACCTGGCCGCGCGTGTAGAGCGCTTCCAGGCGCGTGCGCTCCTCAAACACCTGCTGGTTGATGACTTTGATTTCCGAAAACGCGGGGATGATGATGAGCACCACGAGCGCGATTAAGAGGAGCGCGAACGCGATGGTGGAAATCATAAACCTGTTTTTGAGGAAAGCATGCATAATCAGTTGGCCGGTTGCGGGGCGCGGTAGGCGCCGGGGACGAGCGTGCCCGAGAACCGGAAGATGATGTTTTCTTTTTCAATAAAGTTTGAGAGCGGGGATTCCAGCGTTGCAACAGCTGCAAGCAGCTCCAGCGCTTCTTGGGCAGCAAGCAGGTTGCTGCGGTCTGCGGCCACGCCGGTGATGCGGAAGGTGCCGGATGTTGCATCCACGTTCAGGAAATCAATCGTAACTCCCGGGGGGAGCACTGCGGATGCGTCCGCAAGTAGCCCGGTCAACTTCACAAAGCGCTCTTGGACGGCTGCGGTGTCCTCAAGTTTTTGGTTTACGTCCCGTATCTCGCGCTGGAGCGTGCTGCGCACCGGGTTCACCAGGGAGGTATCGTTCTTGAGCTGGTTGACATACGCAACCAGCATAAACCGCGCGATGACAAGGAGAATGCCGTTTGCGGCGAGCACCACTACCAGGATGCCGACCACTGCATGCACCAGGTAGAACGCGCGCTCGCGCTTGAGCGCGCGTTTTTGGGTTTCGGGAATGAGGTTTAAGTAGGAGTACTGCATTAACGCATGTTGCTTAAGGCAAGGCCGATTGCTGTGGTGTACGGGAGCGTGATGCCCAGTTTTGCCCCGCTTTCCACGTGCGCCCCCGGGTTGCCGTGGGAAATGGATGCCCCGGGGAGCGAGAGCTGGAGTTCTTCAAAGAGCCCGGGAAGGAGCGATCCGCCCCCGCATAAAAGCACGGTTGCAACACCGCGCGATTCCGGGAAGTGCTCCTGGTAGAAAGCAGCGTTCTTTTGTATGGCGCCGGAAAGTTCATTGATGAGCGGGAGCAGGATGGCGCGCACCGAGCCCCCGCCCTTCTGGGGGTCAAGGCCCATGGCCTGCTTTGCGTTTTCGGCTTCTTCCGGAGCAAGGTGCAGCCCGTTCGCAATGCGTTCGGTCGCCGCAACGCCGGAAACCGGAATAGTTACCGTAAATTGGATGCTCCCGCGGTCGTAGAGCACGAAGCTTGAGCGCGTGGCCCCGATGTCAACCACCGCGAACGGGGAATCGGCTTCGGGGTCGTCCGGCAGGAGCGCGCGCAGCATGGCTTGGGCTTCTATCTGCAATGATACGGGCACCAGGCCGCACCGGCGCAAGGCCGCGGTGTAGGAATCCGACGTTTCTTTGGGTATAGCGCCGACCAGGACGCGCGTGGACGTTGCCGGCAGCTCCGGCGCAACCACGGCCCAATCAAGGTATAGTTCTTCCGGTGACAGCGGCACGTGCCGCGGCAGCTCTTCGCGGATCGCGGCCGGAAGCTCCTCGGGCCCGACGCCTTCAAACGTCAGGAGCTTCAGGAACGTGTGCGTCTCCGGCAGGCACGCATGCACGTACTTGGTTTTGATTTTTTTTGGGCCGCTTACTGCCAAGAGCTTTTGCACGTGCTCTCGGAGCGCGTCGGGCGCTTTCAGCGCGCCCGCATCAAACACGCCGTTGGGGACGTCAATGGCGCCTATGCTTTTGAGCGCGGCAGCCGAGCGCCTACCCGTAAGGTAGGCCGCTTTCAGGGAGCGGTCTCCGATGTCCAGGCCGAATGCGTCAAATGTGTCCGTGAGGAGAGGCATGCGCGTAGTATATCACATGAGTGCGTTAGTACTGCTCTTCCCAGTGGCTCGTGAGCAGGACCTGGGAGAACACCGGCTCACCCAGCGCCTCGTTGATGTTCGTTTGGTTATGGGTGATGGTAATGGGCTGCCAGGCAACGAGCACGTCTATGTCCTGCGCGATGATGCCGCCCACAACGTCCAGGGTAACGTTCTGGAAAATGCCGTCCTGTATGCGGAGCTCGCCGCCCGCGTAGATCAAGCCAGCAACGTCCACGTCCGCGCTAAACCCGCCGATGGTGACATCATTCTTGGCGATGAGCCCCGAAGGAAAGAGTTGCGTTTTGTTGACCAAAACCGTGGCAGGATTCCCGCTCGCGGCGAATCCGTTGCCGATGTTGATTGAGCCGTCGGAAACGAGTGCGCCGTTTACGGTGAGCGTCGTTCCTTTTTTGATGTCTGCGTTTCCCGTGACATAGGTGATGCCCGAAAGCGTGGTTACGGGAAAGTCTTTCAGGAGCGTCTTGAACTCGTTTGCGGTGTACGTTTGGTCTGCCCGGGATTTGAACGAGAGGGGATCCGCGGAATCAAAATCAACCTGGGGCATCTCAATCGGAAGCGGGGGCGGGGGGTTGCTCTGGTCGTAGGTGTTCGCGGCTGTTAGGGACGAAGAGACGCTCACCGCAACGTCGGCGACTGCCAAGGCGTCTTGGTCCGTGGTCCATGAGCTGAAGAAGTTGAGGTCAATGTCTCCGTTGGAAAAGAAGTCCCCTCCGGTTGCCGAGACGTTTGAGCCCGCGCCGTAGAGCTCGCCCTTTGCGAACGCCGCAATGCCCACCGTGGGAATCGGGGACAGGGCTTTGAACGCGTTGGCGCGCACCACGCGCTGGGATACCGCATCGCGCACCGCGATGGTTGACGTCGCGGTGATGGTCGCTTCCGCGAGGCCCGTGTTTTCTATGCTCACGGTGTACGAACTGCCCGGAATGAGCGTGTCCGAGCGGGTGAAGGTTTGGCTCCACGAGGGGTTGGTCTCAAAGCTTGTTTGGTACGCAACATCATTCGCAAGCTTCCAGTATGCTTCCTGGATGCCGGCTTCGGCCAGGTAGTACGCCTGGGGCGATGTGTCCACGATGCGGCCCACGCGCACGTCCTGGCTGACCGCGGACAGGTAAAAGCTCACGATGACCATCATGGTGGAAAGCACGAGCAGGCTCGCGATGAGCAGGAAGCCGTTTTCGGGTTGTGGGCTAGCGGTTTCTTCCATAGAGCGAAGTTCGCGAGACATTGGTGATGGAGCCTTTGCGCAGCGTCAGGAGAACAGAGACCGGGTTCAGCCCGTAGTAGCCGATGCTTTCAACGAATTGGCCGATGACGGCATCCGATACCACGGACACGGTTGCGGGATTGCCGAAATCGTCTTCCGCGTCAAACGGGACCAGCACCTCGGGCTCGGCGGGAAAGGAGTACTGCCGGATTTGGCGCTTCAGGTCCGTGCCGTCTTGGTAGTACCGGATGTACTGCAACACGGCGGCGTGCCCGTCCTCAAGCTCCAGCTCCGAAGGCGGGGGATTGCCGGGCTCATCCGGAGTTTCGGGCAATGCCGTGGCAATGCGCCTGGTTTCGCGGATGTCGCGCGCCGCACGTTCCATGACGCTTCGGGATTCTCCGGTGAGCTCGGAGCGGTCTTGGTTGTCCGAGAGCGTCCGCAGGGTGAGCACGTAGATGCCGAGCACCAATCCGAAGAGTGTCGCCCCCACACTGATGGCGATGAGGGTTTCAAACAGCGTGAATCCAGATGGCTGCGAAGGTGCCTGCATGCGCGTCATCTGCTCCGTAAGGTTATGAGCGTATTGCTGCCCGTACCCCCTCCGATGGGGTAGGGCCACTCCACGGTGACGGTGATTTTTTTGAGGCCGAGGTCGGTTTGCGCCTCCGCAAGGTTCGCATCAAGGAGGGCCACCGTCGTGGTCCGCAGGAAGTCGTAGAACGGGCTCTGGCTGTCAACGCTCACCCGCACTCCGTCCTCAAGCATTCCTGCGGCAATGTCCTCATACGCGGTGGCCGCAAAGCTTTCCAGTTTTTCCTGGGCGAGCTGGTTTGCGGCCACCGAGAGCTCCACGACGCGGCTTGCGGCGGTGCCGCGGGGGAACGCCTGCAGCAATCCCAAAATGCCGATGGAGAGCACGGTGATTGCAATCATGATTTCTATGAGCGTGATGCCCTCTTTTTGCGATGCGCCTTGTTGCATAGTCAGTCAGTGTGCACGTACCCCGAAGGGTTAATGGTGACGGTTTTGGTATCTCCGTTAGCGTTTTGGAGCACAATGGACCCGGTTTCGCTCGGCGCTCCAGCCTTGTTGAACGTTACCGTGCCATCCGCGAAGGGCCCTATGTTCCCGAACGTGATTGACGGCGGAAGCGGGTAGGTTCCCTGTGCGTTTGCCGTTCCCTCAATCCTCACGAGTTCGTACTGGTTTTGGTCTTGCACAAAGCGTATGCCGTAGGTCTTTTGCTCGGCCACCGCGCGCATGCGCGCGGTGGTGATCCCTGCACGCACGGTTTTGGCCGCTGTGTACAGATGGAGCGTTGGCTGGTACCATTTCAGGACGCCCGCGCCGATTGAGCTCGTGACCCCGAGGATCGCGACAACCGCAAGCAGCTCAACGAGCGTCATTGCCTTGAATTTGTTTTTGAGCGTATGCATCTACACTGCGTTCGCGAGCGAGAACATGGGCATAATGACCGAAACTGCCATGGCGCCGACCGCCCCTCCGAGCACGAGGATCAGAATCGGTTCAATAATCGTGGGCAGGGATTCCATGGTTTGGGATACATCCTCCTCGTAGAACTGCGCGAGCTGGCCCAAGATTTCGTCCACGGCGCCGGTTTCTTCGCCCACCTGCACCATCTGCTGGGCAATGGGCGGGTAGAGCTTTGCGTAGCGCGCCATGGCGCTTGCCACGGTTTCTCCTTTTTCCACGGCAGCCCCGATGCGGAGCAGGGATGCCTGGTAGTGCACGTTCCCCACCACGCCCGCAGTGAGGCGGAAGCTGTCCACAATGGGCATATCAGTCGCAAGCAGGGAACTCAACGTCCGCGCGATCTTGGCGAGGTTGATTTTTACGGCGATTGCCGCAATCACGGGAAGCTTGAGCAGCAGGCCATGCCAGGGGCCCTTGAGCGGACCGCGGCGCACGAGGTAGGTGAGTGCCACTGCGCCGAGCACGGCGAGGGGCCCCACGAACAGGATGTACTCGTTGATAGTGTCGCTCACCAGGATCAGGATGCGCGTGGGCAAGGGCAGCTCCGCATCAACCTCCTCAAAAATGGCGAGGAGCTTCGGAATCACGAAGATGATCATGCCTGAGCCGATGAGCACCATGGCGATCAAGACCGCCGTAGGGTACATCATTGCTCCGCGCACCTTCTGCCGCAGTTCATTGGACCGCTTGAGCTGGCTCGTGAGCTCTTGCAAGACCTGCTCAAGCTGGCCCGCTTTTTCTCCGGCTCGCACCATGTTCACGAAAATGGGGGAGAATATCTTGGGGAACTGCTCCAGCGCGGCTGCGATGGGGTCCCCTTTTTCCACGGCCCGCGTGATTCGGATCATGGCGCGCTGGAACTTTGGGTTCTGGGATTGCAGGGCGAGCGTGCGGAACGAGCGCGAGGCGGATAGGCCGCTCTTGAGCATGACCCCGAGGTTCTGGGCGAAAAAGATTTTTTCGGCCGCGCTCACCGTGCGGATGACGTCGCTGTACTGGTCAAACTTTTGGTTGATCCCCTCCGGGTAGAGGAGCTTTTTTTCCAGCGCATCAAACGCGGCCGATGAAGCGGACGCAGGGTTTTGGGCGCTTTTGGCCTGCCCGTTCGGCGCTGGTTCGCTTGGTTGCAGTACGGTTTCTTCCATTATGGCTTACTCTTTGCTCACGCGGAGCACTTCCTCAATGCTCGTGATGCCTTCTTTGGCTTTCAAAAATCCATCTTCCAGGATGCTTATCATGCCCTGCTTTTTTGCCTGCTCGCGGATTTGCTCCGCCGTGCCCCCGGATGAAACCGCGCGCTTCATCTCCTCGGTCATGGCGAACACTTCGTAGATGCCGATTCTGCCCTTGTACCCCTGGTTTCCGCACTTGTTGCAGCCCTTGCCCTTAAAGAACAGGATTGATCCCATGTCCTGCTCTTTGGACCCGCTGCCCTCAACCTTGGCGAACATGGCGGTGAGCCCTGCAAGGTCAATGCCGTGGTCCTTGTTCAACCGGAGCACTTCCTCCTCCGAGAGGTTGTAGCTCGTGATGCAGTTCTTGCACAGCTTGCGCACCAATCGCTGGGCCATGATCATGTTTACCGTGGAGGCGACCAGGAACGGCTCAACGCCCATCTCCACCAGCCTCGGCAGGGTGGTTGGCGCGTCGTTCGTGTGCAAGGTGGAGAGCACCAGGTGCCCGGTCATGGCCGCGTTCACCGCAATGTCCGCGGTCTCCGAGTCCCGGATTTCTCCGACCATGATGATGTTCGGGTCCTGGCGCAACAATGCGCGAAGTCCGCGGCTGAACGTGAACTCTATCTTGGGGTTTACCTGGGACTGGTTCACGCGGGGCATGCGGTATTCAACCGGGTCCTCAATGGTTGAGATGTTCACCTTGGGCGTATTCAGGAGGTGCATCATGGTGTACAAGGTCGTGGTTTTGCCGCTCCCCGTGGGCCCGGTCACCAGGATCATGCCGTGCGGCTTGGCGATATTCTGTTTGACGAGTTCCAAGACCTGCTCGTTCAACCCCAACTCCTCCAGGTTGATCATCTTCTTGCCCTCATCCAACAAGCGCATCACCACCTTTTCTCCGTCAAATACCGGGAGTATGGACACGCGGAATGATATCTTGTAATCTTTGGTCTCAATCTTAAATCGGCCGTCCTGGGGCAGGCGGTGTTCGTCCAGTTTTAGGTTGGAGAGGATTTTGATGCGCGCCACGAGCCCGTCCTGCAAGGTCTTGGGCAGATTCATGACCTCGCGCAAAATGCCGTCTATGCGGAACCGGATGGCCAGGCTCTGCTCCGCGGGCTCCACGTGGATGTCGGACGCGCCCTCAAAAATCGCGTACTCAAGCAGGGTGTCCACCACGCGGACCACCGGAATGTCCTGGGCCAGGCCTTCCAGGTCCTTGGGCGCTCTTTCGCCATCAGCGCTCGGCAACTCCGCGGAAACCGTTGCTCCGGTTTTCCGATTGATGGACTCAAGCTCGGTCTCCAGGCTCTTGTGGTAGGCTTTGGCAGCCTCCGCGATTGCCCCGGGGGTCGCGATGTGGATGCCAATCGGCAGGTTCACCTTGCGCCGGATGAACTCAATGGTCTGCACGTCATCCGGGTCAATCATGGCCACGGACAGCTCCTGGCCCGTTTTTTCAAAGGCAATGATGCGGTACGTGGCCGCAATGGGCTCGGGTATCAAAAACAGCACATCGCTCGGGATGGCCTTGTCTTTGAGGTTCACAAACGGCAGGCTGTGGAGCGCTGCAACCGCGTTGTACAGGATTTCTTCGGTGATGATTCCGCTCGCGATGAGGTAGTCATCCAGCTGCTGATTCGCCTTTTCGGCCTTGGCCTGGTAGTCCGCGATCTCATTCGTTTCCAGAAGATTGTTTTTTTCCAGTATTTCTTTTGTTTTTTTATCGGAGAGCATAGGTATTTTGGTTTTCAAAGGCTCTGTGTATTATACCAGAAATAGATGATTTGATGCAATAGTTTTTTCATTCTCTATTTGCATCAACCGCTGTGATGCGCTATCATAGCGGTTTATGCATGGACACACGCCAAAAAAACCAGGCAGTCCCGCCCGCAAGCGGGCTCGCGCGGCAGGCAGGCCGAAGCAAAGGCCCGCGGCCGTATCCGTGCGGCGCGCCAAGGCGGGCCTTGGGTTGTTTGCGGAGGAGCCGATTAAACGAGGGCAGTTTGTGATTGAGTACCAAGGCCGCCTTCTTTCGGATGCAAAAGCGCAAGAGCAGAACACCAAGTACCTGTTTGAGATAAACCGCAATTGGACCGTGGACGGCTCCTCGCGCCGCAACACGGCCCGCTACATCAACCACTCCTGCCGCCCGAACTGCGAGCCGGATACCATTCGCCACCGCATAAAAATTTACGCGCTGCGGAATATCAAGCCCGGGGAAGAGCTCGTATACGACTATGGCAAGGAGTACTGGGAAGACTACATTAAGCCGCACGGGTGCAGGTGCACCGCGTGTTTGGCTGAAGCAGGAGTGGACTAACGAGCCAAAATGTTGTATGCTACGGGCATGCTGACGCAGAACAACAAGCGGAATTTGCTTGAGTATTCACTTATTGCGGCGAACGCGCTAGTGCTCGGGTTGATCTGGTTTGTCGCGGTGTGGCGGTTCTCGGTTTCCGAGGATTTTATCCCTTTGCATTACACCATTTACTTCGGGTTGGACCGGTTCGGGCCCAAGTACGACCTGTTTTTGTTCCCCACGCTCGGAAGCGTGATCCTTGGGGTGAACCTGCTGGTTTCTCGGGTTGCGTTTTGGGGGAACTACCTCTGGCAAGGGCTGTTTTTGGGGTTTACCTTGCTTGAGGAAGTGGTGCTCCTGGTCTCTTTGATATTGGCGCTGCTTAAAGGATTATCATAATTGCTTATGGATTCCGCGTCTCTGTTTCCGGTGATAAAAATTTTCATTCTCACCACTGCCGCGTTCGTGATTGCGTTCGCAATGACGCCAATCCTTACGCACTTTCTGTACCGGTATAAGCTGGGCAAGGCTATCCGCGACAGCGCGGACGCGCCCGTGTTCGCCAAGCTACACCAGAAAAAAGCAGGCACCCCGACCATGGGGGGAGTGCTGATTTGGGTCACGGCGCTGGTTTTGGCCGTGGTATTTTTCTACGTTGAAAAGTTTTCTCCGGAATCGCCGCTGGCGCGATTTAATTTCCTGGACCGCGGGGAAACGCTTCTGCCTTTGGGCGCCCTGGTCGCATCATCCCTGGTGGGCCTGGCCGATGACTGGCTCAACATACATAGCCGCGGCATATTTCGCGGCGGGCTCTCGGTGTGGCACCGCTTGGGGCTGTACACCTTGATTGCCCTGGCGGGCTCGTGGTGGTTTTTTTACAAGCTGGAGTGGGACCTCTTGCACATCCCGTTTGTGGGGGCATTTGAAATCGGGTGGTGGTATGTGCCCATCTTCATCTTCATCATCGTTGCAACCGCGTTTTCCGTAAACGAAGCAGACGGTTTGGACGGTTTGGCAGGAGGCTTGCTGCTTGCCGCGTTCGGAGCTTTTGGAACCATGGCGTTCATCTCGGGCCGCTTTGAGCTGGCAACGTTCTGCGGAGTGATCGTTGGCGCGTTGCTTGCGTTTTTGTGGTTCAACATCAACCCAGCCCGGTTTTTCATGGGAGACACCGGGGCCATGGGACTCGGAGTCACGCTCGGGATTGTGGCTATGATGACGAACACAGCCTTGTTTTTGCCGGTGGTGGGCCTCTTGTTTGTGGTTGAGTCCGGTTCAGTCATCATACAGATGATTTCCAAAAAGCTGTTCGGCCGCAAAGTGTTCATCTCAACCCCGATCCACCACCACTTTGAGGCAATCGGCTGGAGCGAGCCGAAAATCGTGATGCGGTTCTGGGTGATTTCCGGGGTCACGGCCGTGCTTGGGGTTATTCTGTTTTTGATTGATACGACGCTGGTATGATTCCAATCAAGGGCAAAAAGATCTTGCTCATGGGGCTCGGGCTTCACGGCGGGGGAGCGGCCACGGCCCGATGGCTCTCCAGGCACGGAGCTTTGCTTGTCGTTTCGGATTTGCGGGGCAGAAAACTCTTGGAGCCTTCCATTAAAGCGTTGGCACGGCGAAGCGGGGTTACGTACGTGCTGGGCAAGCACCGCGAGGCTGACGTCCGGTGGGCTGATTATGTGGTGTATAATCCGGGAGTTCCTAAAGAGTCAAAGTACTTGCAGCTGGCGCGCCGCCTGAATAAGCCCGTGTACAACGAAGCAAGCTTGTTTTTTGATAGGTGCCGCGCTCCGATTATTGCGGTTACCGGAACGCGCGGCAAATCCACCACCGCGAGCCTGATTGCGGCCATGTGCAAGAAGAAAAATCCGCGGACCGTTCTTGCGGGCAACATCACGGCCGCCGCCCAATCGGGGTTGGGGGCATGCATGCTTTCCGTGTTGGACCGCGTCACCGCAAAGCATTTGGTGGTGCTTGAGCTTTCCAGCTGGCAGCTTGAGGGATTGAACATTGTGCGTGCCGCGCCCAAGATCGCGGTGGTCACGAATTTGTATCCTGACCACCTTAACCGGTACCGTAATTTGGCGCACTACTATTCCTCCAAAAAAGAAATCTTCCGGCACCAGACGCGGAAACACTTTTTGGTGCTGAACAAAGATGACCGCGTCCTCTCGCAGTGGCATGCGGAAGCCGCGTCAAACGCGGTGTTCTTTTCCCGGGGCGAGCATCGCGCGCTGATGAAAGGCATGGCACTGGCAGGCGAGCACAACGCGGAAAACGCGGCCGCCGCGATTACCGCGGCTAAACGGTACGGCGTCTCGGACCGGGACATCAGGAGCGTTTTAAAAAATCCGCCCGTGCTCTCGGGCAGGCAGGAGGTTGTCGCGGTCAAAAGGGGCGTGGCCTACGTCAACGACACCACCGCAACCACGCCCGAAGCAGGGATTGCGGCATTGAAACGGTTCGGTGGCCGCACAAAGAACATCATTCTCATTGCCGGAGGCGCGGACAAGAAGCTCGTGTTCAATGAATGGGCGGCCGCGGTCAAAAAGCACTGCAAACAGGCGCACTTGCTTTCCGGAGACGCGAGCATCAAGCAAAAAAAAGCCTTGCAAGGATTCAAAAAGCTGGATGCCGGGCATGACGATTTGGGCGCGCTCGTCAAAAAAGTTTCACGAGAAGCGGCGAAAGGGGACGTCATCCTGTTTTCTCCGGCCGCGGCAAGCTTTAATTTGTGGTCCCATGAATTTGAACGGGGAGACGCGTTTGTTGCGGCGGTGTCAAAGGTATGACGAGTTTTTATACGCACAAAAAAATTTCCAAGAGCCGTGTGGACATTGCGCTGCTCGCGGTGAGCGGCGCGATTCTGGTGCTTGGTTTGATTACGCTTTTTTCCGCGTCAGTCGCGGTTGGCATTGAGCGGTTTGGCGACCCGAATTTCTTCATCAAGCGCCAGCTTATCGCATTGGTTGTGGGGCTCATTGCGGCGTATATCGCATTTCGCATTGAGTACCGGTTCTGGCAGCGCTGGTCACTGATGCTTTTCGTGGGGAGCATCATGCTTTTGGTGCTGGTCTTGGTTCCGGGCATCGGCATTTCCGGGCAAGGGGCGCAGCGGTGGCTGGACCTCGGGCCGATCGGTTTCCAGCCGAGCGAGCTCTTAAAGCTCACGCTGATTCTGTACCTCGGAGCATGGCTCTCGGAACGCGGAAGAGCCGGCATCCGCGATTTTTACACGGGACTGCTTCCGTTAGCCATTGTGCTTGGGGTTATCGCATTCCTCATCTTGAAGCAGCCTGATTTGGGGACATTAATCATTATTGCGGCAATCGCCGTGTGCATGTATTTTGTCGGGGGCGCAGGCATAGGGCATTTGCTCGGGCTCATCGGCGCCGGGGCCGTTGCGCTGGGAGCGGCAATCGCTCTCGCGCCGTACCGGCTCGCGCGGTTTACGGCGTTCTTAAACCCTTCTCGCGACCCGCAGGGAGCAGGGTACCACATCACCCAGGCGCTGCTTGCGGTGGGCTCAGGCGGGCTCTTGGGGCTCGGGCTTGGGCGCTCGCGCCAGAAGTTTTTGTATTTGCCTGAGGTGACCGGGGACTCCATCTTTGCGGTGATTGCCGAAGAGCTCGGATTCTTGGGCAGCATGCTCGTGGTTGTGCTGTTTTTACTCTTTTTTTGGCAGTGCGTGCGCATTTCGCGCAGTACTTCGGACGCTTTTGGCAAGCTGGTCGCCTTTGGCATTGGAGCGTGGGTTGCCTTGCAGGCATTCATCAACATAGGCGCCATGCTCGGCGTGCTTCCTTTGACCGGGCTTACCTTGCCCTTGGTATCCTACGGCGGAAGCTCGCTGATTGTGACGCTTATCGCCATCGGCATCCTCTTAAACATTTCCAAAACAAGCAGAACATAGCATGAAAATTCTTTTAACCGGCGGGGGCACCCTGGGTTCCGTCAACCCGCTCATCGCAACCTACGAGGAAGCTAAAAAACAGCACCCGCGCTGGGAGTGGTTCTGGGTCGGCACTCGGGACGGGGTGGAGCGCCGCTTCATCGGGTCCTTGGGCATTTCCTACGAGTGGGTTCCGGGCGCGAAGCTGCGGCGGTACTTTTCGCTGCGCCTGCTCATTGACCCGTTCGTGCTCGCGGCAGCGTTCCTGCGGAGCCTCTTGATTATCATTACTATCAAACCGGACGTGGTCGTGGGCGCGGGTTCGTTCGTTTCTGTTCCCATCGCCTGGGCCGCCAAACTCTTCGGCAAAAAAGTTATCATCCACCAGCAGGACATTCGGCCCACGCTTTCCAACCGGCTCGCTTCTCCGGTCGCGGACAGGATCACGGTGAGCTTCAAAAAGTCGCTCAAGGATTTTCCGGAACAGAAAACCGAGTGGATCGGCAATCCGGTCCGGGAGGAGCTCTTCCGCGGCGAGAGAGCCCGCGCCATGGAAAAGTTCTCGCTCAATCCCGCGCTCCCGACCCTGCTGGTAACCGGAGGATCAAGCGGTTCCGAGGGGTTGAACCAGTGGGTATGGGCGCACCTCAAAGCGCTGTGCGAGCGCACGAATGTCATCCACCTTACGGGGCCGGGCAAGTCGGATGCGTCCAAGGAGCACGCAAACTACCGCCAACTTGAGCTTTTAGATACAGACATGTACCACGCCCTGGCCGCATCAGACCTGGTGGTGACGAGGGCCGGGATTTCCACGCTCACGGAGCTTGGGTACCTCCAGAAGGCCGCCATCCTCATCCCGCTGCCCAAAACCCACCAAGAAGACAACGCGTTTTACGCGGTGCAGCAGCACGCGGGGGTCGCGTACCGCCAGGACCAGCTGGACGGGCGCGTGGTTCGGAAAGTGCGCGAACTTCTGCGCTCGCGTGAGGAGCGCGGCGAGCTTGAGCGGGGCATGGCGCGTTTGGCCAAGGCTGGCGGAAGCGCGCGCCTGGCCGCAATTATCAGCGAAGTATGCGACTAACGCAGTACCGCCATGTCTATCTGGTGGGCGCGGGCGGCATCAGCGTATCCGCCATTGCCAAGCTGCTCCTGCACCACCGAATCAAGGTATCGGGCCAAGACGCGGCAAAGAGCGATATCACGGACGAGCTCGCGGCTTTGGGAGCCCGCATCACCACGGGCGAGGCGGGTACCGTGTTGCCGGACGGAGTTGACCTTTTGGTGTACTCCGAGGCAGTGCCCGCGGATGATGAGCGCCGCATGCTCGCGCGCCTCCGGGGCATTCCGGAGTTTGCGGCCGCCGCGTGGTGGGGGGAGTTCTCGCGCAACAAGAAGGTCATCGCCATCTCGGGCACCAACGGCAAATCAACCACCACGGCCATGGTCGGGTTGATGCTTGCAAAAGCGGGCTATGACCCCACGGTGGTGGTGGGCACGCGCGTTCTTTCGTGGGATTCCAACATCAGAATCGGCGCATCCGACTGGCTCGTGCTGGAGGCGGATGAGTATGCCGCGAAAATGCTCCACTACAAGCCGCTCATTGCGGTCATCACCAACATTGCCCCGGACCACTTGGATTACTACAAAGATCTGGATGACATTGCGAGCCACTTCCAACAATGGATCCGCGGCATGCGCACGCACGGCACGCTCGTCTTGAACCGGGACGATCCAGCGAGCCGCAAGCTTTCTGCCGAAGGGCATGCGGTGCGCTGGTTCGGTGTTGCGGGAAGCTCGGGCGTGCGCGCCGCAGGCATTACCCAGACGTCCGGGGAGCACTTGGGGCGCGCGGGAAATTTGAATTTCAACATCGTTGACAGCGCGGACGACTGGGGGTACGTAAAAATGCACGTTCCGGGCGAGCACAACATAGCGAACGCGGTGGCCGCGGCCGTAGCCGCAGATTCCGCCGGAGTTCCGCGCAAGAAGATACGCGAGGCGCTTGCGGAATTCAAAGGGACCTGGCGCAGGTTTGAGCTGGTGGGCGGGTATACGGGAGCGCTCGTTGTGTCTGACTATGGCCACCATCCGGACGGAATCCGCGCCACGCTCAAAGCAGCCAGGGACTGGTACCCGTTCCACCGCATTCTGGTCCTGTTCCAGCCGCACCACCGCAACCGCACCAAGAAACTGTTTGATGAGTTCGTTGCGTCGTTTGGCCGCGCTGATGAAGTCATTATCAGTGAAATCTATGACGTGTCCGGCCGCGAGGATTCACGCGATCGGGACGTATCGTCAAAAGATTTGGTTGAAGCAGTCAAGCGCTCGTCCAAAATCAAGGCCAGCTACGCGCCGGATCTTGCGGAAGCCGAGCGCACGCTTAGGGAAAAAATTAAATCAGAGGACGTGGTCATTATCATGGGAGCAGGGGACGTGGACCGCGTTGCGCGTAACTTAACCAAAACCCCCTCTCCCTCTGGGAGAGGGAAAGGGTGAGGGGCATATGCCGCAGGAAGAATTTCCAGGAGCTAAAAAACAGGCAACGTCGTTCACCTGGAACGCGGAGCAGCGCATGGTGCGGGCAGTAACTCCGCACGTGCCGTCATTCTTAGGCACCCGGCGGCTGACTATGCTCACGCTGCTGTGGAGTGCCTTGGTCGTGTATTTCAGCTGGCGCAGCCAACAGGACATCCGTTGGCTCGCGGGAGCTTCCGGAATACTCGCCGCGCAGTACCTAACCGACGTGCTGGACGGGGCTCTCGGCCGCTACCGGAACTCCGGTTTTGTGCGCTGGGGATTTTACATGGACCACCTATTGGACTTTGTGTTCGCGGCTAGCGTATTCATCGGGTATGCGCTCGTGGTTGATGCATCCGCGCTGCTTGCGCTTTTCATCTTCTTCATCGCGTGCACCATCATCCCGGTAAGCACCTTTCTTTCGTTTTCAGGGTACAACGCGTTCAAAATCGGGACTCTGGGGTTCGGTCCCACGGAGTACCGGCTTGCGATCATCCTTTTGAATGCCGCCATCATCTATTTTGGCATTTCCGCCTTTGAACGGGCCTTGCCGTACCTTGCCGGGCTCCTCTTTGCGTATTCATTCGTCCTGGTGTACCGCACCCAAAAGGACATGTACCGTATGGATATGCGTAACAAGAAATAGTATGCAAGACGTAAAATTTGGAAAATACATTCACTTCAAAGGCAAGGAGTACGAAGTGATTGGCACGGCGCGCCACAGCGAAACTCTTGAGGAACTAGTGGTGTACCGCGCGCTGTATGATTCACCCGAGTTCGGCCCGAACGCGCTGTGGGTGCGGCCAAAGAACATGTTTCTGGAAACAGTAATCAAAGACGGCAAAGAGGTGCCGCGGTTTAAATATATTGGTTAAAACAATTACCTGGCAACTGCTTGCAATTTTAGCGGCCGCTTCGCCCGTCTTACGTCGCCAATAAAAAGTCTGCCTCGCACC
>JACOVK010000078.1 GCA_016177305.1 Parcubacteria group bacterium
TGCGTGCCGGCGAGTTCAGAAGCGTGAAGAAGATGCTGCTCCTGCAGTAACTGTATTTGGGCGCTTGTTCACGGCGCCCTCCCGCCCCCTGCCGCGCATCCTGGTGATGTTCGCGAGGCAGGGGGTCTTTTATTTGACACAAACCGCCCCTTTCTGCTACTATATAATGCATTCATGCTACTCCAGATTCTTCAAGTCATATTCGCGGTTTTGCTCGTTACCGCCATCCTGATGCAGCAGAAAGGGACCGGCTTGGGCGCGGCGTTCGGCGGCGGCGGAAACATGTATCGGACTAAAAAGCGGGGCGGCGAAAAAGTCCTCCATATCGCCACCATCGTGTTTGCACTCATCTTCTTCGGTCTGCTCGCCGCAGACATCTTCATCGTCTAACCTGCGGACGCATTCGCTTGGCGCACCTCTCGCGCCAAAGATGCGCCCCAATGCTTCTCCGTTGCGTTCCACGTATTATGATTGGCGCTTCTCTTGTGTCTGGCATAACCGATTACCTCCACACCATTGGCAAGAAACTCTCCCGCAGGGCAGCGCATTCGCTTACCGAAAAAACGGACCAGGATTTCGTGTTTGAGGTAATTGCGGAAAAGCGGCTTCCCACGCTTACCCAGCTCAAGTACCTGGGCAAGTTTTACAGCGAGACCGAAACCTTGGTTACCAAGGCAGCGCTCTTCCTGGCGCTCGCGGGAAGCCTCACGCTCGGGGTGGCGCTCTACAAGAACAACATCGTGCGCGCTCCCGCGAACGGCGGTGAGTACGTGGAAGCCGTGATCGGCGCCCCAACGTACATTAATCCCCTGTTCGCGCAAACCAACGACGTTGACCAGGATATTGCGCGCCTCGTTTTTTCCAGCTTAATGAAGCTGGATGAACAGGGCCAGCTCGTTCCGGACCTCGCGGAAAGCTACGCCATTGACGAAGCGCAAACCACGTACACGTTTACCCTGCGGGATGGGGTGCGCTGGCACGACAAAGAGCCCCTGACCGCCCGGGACGTGCTGTTCACGGCGGAGAGCATTCAGGACCAAAATTTCAAGAGCCCGCTGTACTTAACGTTCCGGAACGTGCGCGCCGCAGTGATTGACGAACGCCGCATAAGCTTTACGCTCGCGGAACCGTTCGCCCCGTTCCTCTCGGTGATGACCTTCGGCATCCTGCCCGAGCACCTCTGGGCCGACGTGGACCCCTCGCACGCGATCCTCGCGGAACTGAACCTCAAACCCGTAGGCGCCGGGCCGTACCAGTTTGATCAGTTTGTTAAAGATAAGAAAGGAAACATTAAAGAGTACCGGCTCAAGCGGTTCAACGGATACTACGGCGAGGGGCCGTTCGTTGAGAACCTCACGCTGAAATTCTTCTCAAGCTTTGAAGAAGCGTATGGCGCGTTTGAGAGCGGCAACGCGGACGGCATCGGATTCCTGCCGCAGACCGTGCTGCCGGGTACCATCAAGGCGTCACAGGTGCATACGTTTGAGCTCCCCCAGTACACGGCCCTGTTCTTCAACCAGGCGGCAAACCCGGTGCTCAAAGAAAAAGAGGTGCGCTTGGCGCTTGCGCTCGCAACCAGCAAGCGGGAAATCATTGACGAAGCGTTCGGCGGAGACGCCCTTCCGGTTGACCGCCCCATTCTCTCCGGAATGATCGGGTACACGGAATCAATTCCAGCAACCCTGTTTGATCCGGCGCAGGCCGAAAAAATTCTAGATGCCGCGGGCTGGAAACGGATCTACCCCGAGGAAACAGGCGAGGCGGCGGTAGTGCCGACCAAAGGAAGCGCCACGCTCGGCTTGCCGGAACCGAACCCCGCCCGATACGGAAGAGAGAAGGGCAGCACCCAGCTTGCGCTTACGCTGACCACCATCCAGCGGGAGGAATCCATCACCGCATCCGAGGCGCTCCGGGACATGTGGCAGCGCATCGGCGTAACCGTAAACCTCAACATTGTTGACCTCGCAAAAATCCAGAAAGACATCATCAAGCCGCGCGCGTACGAGGTGCTGTTGTTCGGCCAGATCATCGGAAAAGATCCGGATCCCTACCCGTTCTGGCATTCGTCCCAGGCCAATGACCCAGGGCTAAACCTCGCGCTCTACCAGAACAAGGCTGTTGACGCGCTCCTGGAAGACGCGCGCAAAACGAGCGATACCACGGAACGCGAAAAAAAGTACAACGCGTTCCAAGAGCAGCTCTCGCAGGACGCACCCGCCATAGTCCTCTACAGCCTCCGGTACACGTACCTGACTCCGGAAAGCATTAAAGGGATCTCCACGAAACGCATCAACCACCCCTCTGACCGGTTCTCAAACATCTCCTCTTGGTACATCAAAACCAAAAAACGCCTTCAATTCTAAAACGACGCGCCGGAGTGGTGAAACTGGTAGACACGCAGCGTTCAGAGCGCTGTCCTGCTTGCAGGGTGGGAGTTCAAGTCTCCCCTCCGGCACCACCATTAA
>JACOVK010000089.1 GCA_016177305.1 Parcubacteria group bacterium
CTTCTGTTTCATGGTTGATAATCCGCGTATGCCGTCAAATACGGCTCTTATCATCACCAGGGGCCTGCCTTTGAACACATAGCCTAAGAAGATGAGTTTCCAGCCCAGGATGAGCCAGAAGAGATTGCGCAGGAACAATGTCGCCGGATAATTTTTGTACTGCGTCCAGATCAGATTCCGGTACGTGTTGCATACGGCAAGATCGGAAAGTTTTGATGATGATGCAGAGCCTTTGTGGTAAACGACCGCGTCTTTGGCGTATGCAGGCTCAAACCCGAGCAAGCGCGCCCTAAATCCGAGATCCAGGTCTTCGGCGTACGCGAAGTACGTGCGGTCAAAGTAGTACTGCTCGCCATTGCGTTCGTACGCAACCCGTTCCAGGAGCTTGCGCGAGTACAGGGCGCATCCCGCAGACGGGCAGAAGAGCTTCTGATGTTCATCAATCCGGTTAAAGGGCAGGCCGCTCTTCATCATGACCACGCCGAGATTATCCACTGTATCGCGTTTGTCATACTGCATCATGCAAGCGGCTATCATGTGGACCCCCTCTGTGTCTCCCCCTTGGTAAGGGGGAGAAAGTTCGGAAGCCATCTCGTTCAAAAAATCTGGCTCAACTTGGGTGTCATTGTTCAAAATCAACACCGCGTCTGTTTGGCTGTCTGCAAGTGCGTGCCGAATGCCGACATTATTGCCTTCCGCAAACCCCGCATTGCTCTGGTTTTGAATCAGTGTGATGTTCGAAAATTCGTTTTTCAGCGTTCGCCCGTGTTCAACCGCATCATTATTCACCACAATCACGGAGAACCCCCCCTTTAATCCCCCCCTGAATACAAGGGGGGAGATAATTGGCGGATAGTCAATTTTCTCAAGCGATTTTAAGCACGCCCGCGTGTCAGCGAGGTTTTTGTAGTGGAGCACAATAATTGCAATATGGGGCACTTTCATATGCTTTCATAGTAGCAGTTTAACATGAATTTGACAAAAATGTTCAGATATGGTAATGTTATATTCTGAAAATAAAGGCAGAGGCAGTTCATTACAACTGATACAACTGATACAACGTCAAATGCGTCAATCCAGGTTTATCATCACCTCACCAAGGAGGAGCGTCATGGACGCATCTGTCAACGCACTCGTGAACAGGCGGAACAAGCTGTTGTTCCGCATCCCCCTGCTCGTGACCGGGTTGGTTGCCCTGTTCTGGGGCATCTGGTACCTCGCGGCCGGGAGCGTGCCGAGCGTGAGCAGTATAACGCTCGGAGAAGAGACGGCATACCAACTGCCGTTTGCTCTCTCTCGGCTGCTTGACATCCCGGCGGCCGCGGTGTTTGCGGTGCTGGCGGTGTTGGTGTGGTATTTCGGTGAGAAGGGGGATGATTCAGCCGTCGCTGACTTCCCCGTTGTCGTCGCTGCTGCCACCGCTTTCTCCCTCGCCGTTGGCGTTCCCCTCGCCGCCGCCATCGCCGTTGGCGTTAGCCTTGGCGTTGGCCTTGGCGTTGGCATCGCCATTGTCGCCGTCGCTGAAAAAAAAGAGTACCGCGCCGGTATTGCGGTGTGTACCTTTGCCAACACTCTGCTTGCGCTCGGATTTGGCGCTGGGATCGCTCTTGAGTATGGCGGGGTTGCGGGGCTTGTTTTAGTGGTCGCGCTCGCGGCGGCAAATACCCTGTTATCCGCGCTGGTGTTCAGCGCGGTGGTGTGCGGGGTCAAGGTCGCGGTCCGCAGGCGGAGCGCGATCGCCAAGGGCGTTGCGGACTGGGTGACGGCCCGCGACTGACCCCGTCGCGCAGCCACGCCGCCCGACTGTTCTGCGCCCGGGTTCTCTTCGGAGGATCCGGGCGCTTTTCTTTTTAGGCAATTTTGCTATACTGGTTGCATGAGGGAGGTGGTTTATTCAAAGCATAACGTATACTACGACCAGAAGAGCGATGTGCTCTACTTTGGGGTTAAGCGCGGCGCGGAAGAGGAGTTCGCGGAAGTTGCGCCCGGGGTGAGTGTTGAACTGGACAAATTTGGCAATGCCATTGGCGTGGAGGTGCTGAACGCGTCGCAAGTGCTGAAACCCGTTGCCAAGTCCTTGCGTTTGGCGGCTTAGTGCTACTTGTGTGCAAAACGATTCCTGACACCTTTTTGTGTTTTCTCCGGTATCTGGTATGGTAGGGGTATATGAATCGCGGGCGTGGCATTGTCATTGTATGGCGGGCAGTCCTCTGGGGAGGGTCGCTTTTGCTTTTAGGGTGGCTTTTTTCCCAGAACCTGGTGCCGAGCGGCGAATTCATTCTTGAGTACAAAAAAGGGAGCGCCATTTCCCCGATTTCGGATATCCACCCCGAAAAACGGGTGATTGATTTAGGAAACGAGAGCCAGAGCTTTTTTATAGACCCCGTGTACTTTGACGCAAAGGTGCCGCGCGAGTTTGACACAGTCATTGTGGATATGTTGTTCCAGAACCAGTCCCAGCCGATTTTAGAGTTGGGCGCGCGCCGTTTGCGCGGGAGCTGGGGATTTGTTATGAAGCCCTTGCAGAACAAAATAATAGATGACGTGCTTGCATCATCGGAGAACCACCCCCCGACCCCCTCCTCGGCAGAGGAGGGGGAGGCGGCATGGAAGTGCCAGCGGTATGATGGGGTCGTCTTTTGCCAAAAGCAGGAACGATACCCAAATCTTTCCGCATTGCTCGCCCAGCCGCCGAGCGAGCCGGTTCTTGCGTACAACTATGCGCTTCCTCAAAACATTCGTCATGATGTGATGAATGTAAACACGGACATCAGCCAGTATAATTATTTGGTGGCAACGTATGCATCTCCTGAATCATTGGGCGATGGTTGGTACCGCGCGAGCGTGCCGTTCTCGTGGAGCGACTTTGAGCTGTACATCAATGAGATCAGTTTTCTCATCTCCGCGCCGGAGCTTAACAAAGGGCACGGTCAAATCGTCTTAGGGGATATTTCAATCCTGCTCAAGCGCGACCCATTGGATTGGGATGGATTTATTGAGTATGTCGCCAACCAACTCAAGCGCCTTAAAAAATGAAACCACTCATCCTACAACTCAACACCGAACTGTTCCGCGCATCAGGCAGCCTCACGCTCATCCTGTACCTCTTGGAAACGCTGAAGGACGGATATGTGTCGTTTTTCATCAATCCGGCCATAGCGCTCGCGGTGTTTATCGCAACCGGCGCAATCTGGCTTTTTACGCCTGATTCTGGTAGAGTAGGGGTATGATAGAGGGCGTTATCATCAAACCATTGGAGCGCTTTTCTGATGAGCGCGGATGGCTCTGCGAGGCGTGGCGGAATGATGAATCAGATTTCCAGCCGAGCATGGCGTATGTGTCCAAGACCGAACCGGGCGCGGTGCGCGGGCCGCACGAGCACAAGGAGCAGTCAGACTGTTTTATTTTTACGGGCCCCGGAAATTTTTGCATGTACCTCTGGGAGAACCGCCAGGGAAGGCTCGGGTACCGCCAATTAGAGACCATGGAAGTGGGCGAGGACAACCCGTGCATGATTGTGGTGCCTCCTGGGGTGGTGCACGGGTATAAGTGCATTTCAAAAGAGCCGGGCTACTACGTCAATCTGCCGAATCAACTCTACAAAGGCGAGGGCAAGCAGGATGCGATTGACGAGATTCGCTGGGAGAAAGGCCTTGATTCGCCGTTTAAAATTGGATAATATGCAGGATTGTGTTTTTTGCAAAATAGTTTCCGGAGACATTCCGTCGCATAAGGTATATGAGGATGAGAGCGTGCTTGCGTTTCTGGACATCAATCCCGTGAATCCCGGGCACACGCTCGTGATTCCCAAAGCGCACCACAAGGATTTGCTGGATATACCCCTGGAGCTTGGCGCCAAAGTCATGAATGCCATCCAGAAAATCGCTCCTGCGGTTCTTGCGGGCGTTGGGGCTGACAGCTTCAACCTCGGCGTAAACAACGGGTCCGGAGCCGGACAGATTGTGTTCCACGCGCACTTCCATATCATGCCGCGGTTCGCCGGAGATGGGCATCAACTGTGGCAC
>JACOVK010000090.1 GCA_016177305.1 Parcubacteria group bacterium
CGAGGCTCTCGCGCTCGCGGAGCAGGTGTACCGGTTTATCCGGGACGAATCCTACCGCGCGTCCGTTGAGATTGCCCGCGAAAAAGGATCGTTTCCGGATTTTGACAAAGAGAAATACCTGCAGGGCGTCTACATTCAGCGCCTTCCCGAGGATATTCGGGCAGGCATTGAGCAGCACGGAATTCGCAACGGCGTGCTCCAAACCCAGGCTCCGACCGGAACCACGAGCCTCTTGGCCGGTGTTTCAAGCGGCATTGAGCCGGTGTACGATTTTTCGTTTAAACGAAAGGACCGGATTGGCGAGCATATCGTGTACCACCAGATGTACCAGGAGTACCTAGAACAGCACCCCGGGGAGCCGGTGCCGGATTATTTTGTGAACGCCAAACAGCTTACGCCTCTCGCGCACGTCAAAATGCAGGCAATCATCCAGAAGTATACCGATGCTTCCATCTCCAAAACCGTGAACGCGCCCGAGGACCACACGCACGAGGATGTCAAAGAGCTCTATATGAAAGCGTATGAGCTTGGGTGCAAGGGCGTAACCTATTTCAGGGAGAACTCCCGCGACGTTTCGGTTCTGGAGTCCCTTGATGCCGACAAGAAAAAGCAGGAGAAGGCGCAAGCAGAAGCAGCCAAGCCGCGCCGCGAGCCCAAGGCTCGGCCCGAGGTGGTGAGCGGCAAGACCTACAAGGTAAAGACCGCGTATGGCTCCTTGTACGTGACGGTCAACGAGGGAGAGGATGGTGCGCCGTTTGAGGTGTTCGCGGCAATCGGCAAAGCGGGCGGATTCTTTAACGCGAAATCGGAAGCCGTGTGCAGGCTCGCGTCCCTCGCCTTGCGCAGCGGCATTGCTGCGGAAGCCGTGATTTCCCAGCTCAAAGGCATCCGCGGGCCCATGCCCAGCTTCGGCACGAACGGGGACAAGATCCTTTCGCTCCCGGACGCCATCGCAAAAATTCTGGAACGCCACATCAGAGGCGAGCAGACGCAGCTTGCCCTGCACCATGGCGCCGCGGCGCACGATTCTCAAGCAGTGAACGCCTCAATCGCGGACCACGGCCACGCGCCCGAGTGCCCGCAGTGCGGGGGCGTGCTTGAGATGGGCGAAGGGTGCCAGCTGTGCCGGAGCTGCGGGTATTCCAAGTGTTGATATTTTCATGCTTGTCGTGACCTAAGCCCAGCCTGCCTCTTCGGCAGGCTGGGCTGGAGTGTTATCCACAACCTCATACTTGAATCGCCGTTCAGTTGTGGTAAGGTAATACTACTTCCGCCTCATCCGCAGACGGGTCGGCGGATGAATAACAATTAAATAAATCCTTTCAGGGAAGTCCGGTGCAAGTCCGGCGCTGTGCCGCAACGGTAACCCGCCTCAACCAGCCTCTTCGGCTGGCACGCGGCGGGGAGTCCGAGTACTGAAAGGTCGTCCGCAATGCAGCGGATGGTTCCTCGAGCAAGGATATGCGCGCACGCGCGAGTCCGGCCCTAGCTGGCTTCACGCGTGCGCGCACCAACCATCCTGCCCGAGCGGCGGGATTTTTTGTGTGAATCGCTTTCAAGGAGGGGACCAGTGAGTTCTTTGTATGGCAGGCAGTCGCGCAGGAGGTTTCTGGCCGGCGCAGCAGCAGCTACCGGCGCGGTCCTGTTCTCGGATTGCGGCGGGAGGGGCAGCCCGCTTGCTCCGGAGGAAACGGAAACCGCGGCAAAAGCCGCAGCAGGCGTGCTTAAGAGCATACGCGTCTACGAAGCCGTGCACGTTCCCATCACCTGGCCCGCCAGCCCTTTGGATGCGCTGGAAGCCGTGAGCGCTCGGCCTTTGGTGGAGGAGCGTCTGGGCCAGCCGTTCGTGTCTGCGGTCAACCGCAGGCGCGGCACGTGGGTGTTTGCCATTGACGGCGAATTTCCGGAAGGCGGGCGCATTGCCCGCCTGGGAAATCTGGCTCTCGCTTCCCCGGCCGAGTTGGAGCGGTTCAGCAGGGGAAGTATGCAGGCAGTGCTTGCGGACCGGACGGCCGGGCCCAGCCGGTACCATGCCGCGCACCTCTTTTACGCGTGGCCGTGGCAGCGTACCCTGATTTCGTGGCTCCGCGTAAGCCTCGTGTAGCACCCGGATGGGAGCCGCGTTTGCTACGGCTCCCATCCCCACTTTAAAACGATAATTCCATATTCATTTTACGCATGAAACATTTCACCCACTCCATCGCCTTCCGGTTCGTTGCGGCCGCCATTGCGTTCGGCGTGTTCGGCCATTTGGTTCCCTCAAAAGCCGTGGTCAGCCCGCAGACGGGCGCATACCTTGCCGCGCTCTCGCCGCAGACCGACTGGTCAGTCATGGCGCGGTCCGCGACGGGCCAGGCGGTGGCTGACGCGTCATTTTTGCGTGAGCTTGACGGCACCAGCGCAAACGACTACGCAACCTACATCCTGGCCATCACGGCCTTGGGCCGCGACCCGCGTTCATTTGGCAATGAAAACTTGGTGTACGGGCTTCGCCAGAAAGCGAGCAACGGACAAATCGGAGATGCGAGTATGGTTAGCGATGATATCTTTGGGCTGCTCGCGCTCCGTGCAGCGGGCGTTCCGTCCAATGATTCCTTGGTCACGCAAACAGTCAATTACCTCAAAACCAGCCAGCTTGCGGACGGAGGATGGGACTGGTCCGCTGGTGCCACTGAATCAAGCATTGATTACACGGCCATGGGAATCATGGCGCTTGTTGCCGCCGGAGTTGCGCCGAGCGATGATGCGGTTATGGCGGCGTCCGATTACCTGGTAAATGCGCAGAATGATGACGGCGGATTCGGCATCCTACCGGGCGAGCCCTCCAACACAGCCTCAACGGCCTGGGTCTTGTCCGCCTTGCACGCCATGGGCGATGACCCCGGATTTTGGGCTCCTGATGACAAGACGACTGAAGATTACCTTACTGCGCGCCTTCATGCGGACGGGTACTTTTTGTTTGACGCATCCGCAATAGCCGCTGACCTGTTTACGCCGGTCTCCACGTCCTACGCGGCAATCGCGATGGCCGGAAAATACTACCCGGTCGCGTCAATTGCCGCGCCTCCGACCGTTACGCTGCGTATTGAGGGCCAATCGGAAACGATCTGTGATATTGAGGCGCAAGGCAGAACCAGCCTTGACGTCATCAAATCCGCAGCGGGCCCGTGCAACTACACGTACGTTATACAGGACACGCAGTACGGGCCCTACCTCACCACCATTGCGGGCGAGGCG
>JACOVK010000077.1 GCA_016177305.1 Parcubacteria group bacterium
CCTGGCCGAAGTACACCTGGCCGTTCGTGAGGAACACGGCCTGCCAGTCTTCGCTATACCCGCTCAAGCTGGTCTCCCGCATCAAAAAAAATCCACCCGCGGCCGCGACAATGACCAGAAGGAAAATGCCAAACGATGACCCGCCCGAGCGCGGCGGGCGCGGCGCCTTCGGCTTGGAATCGGGCGTTGCCGGGTGCGGCTTCGCGGCCTCGGTTGGCTGGGGTGTTGGTTCTGTCATGGTTATACGTCTTAATGGTAATACGCTATTGGTTGGTTCATTGTACTGCACCCGCGTTGGACATGTCAATAATATGGGCTATACTTGGGATACCTATGGATGGAAAGCTCCTCGCAAAAAACAAGCAGGCGTACGCGGAATACGAAATTTTGGACACCTTTGAGGCTGGTATAAAACTTACGGGCCCGGAAGTCAAGTCTGTAAAATCCGGCCAAACCAAGCTCCAGGGCTCGTTTGCTTCCCTGAACCCCGTGACCAGAGTGTTAGGGCTTGAGGGAACGCACATTTCAGCCTATAAACCTGCGGCAAGCGTACAAGTTGGCTATGACCCCCAGCGCTCGCGCACGCTTTTGTTGAACAAAAAAGAGATCGCAAGCCTCATCGGAAAGCTCAAAGAAAAGCGCCTGTCCCTGGTGCCCTTGTCCATGTACTCAAAATCAGGGCTCATCAAGGTTGAGCTTGGCTTGGTGCGCGGAAAAAAGCAGTACGAAAAGCGGGAACAAATCAAGAAACGGGACATAGAACGCGAAATCGGCAGAAAGCTCAAATCTTGACATTTCTCGCTAAATCTTTTATCATTGCATGTACAAGGGGGTGTTAAAAGTCGCAAGATACGTTCACGGTTATTTCGCAATCCGTCACTGCTTGATGTGACGCAAATACCTCAAGCACCTACACAAATGCAAACAGCATTGTCAGCAGAGTAACGAGTGCGCTCGCGCGAGCGTTCGCAGTTCCGAGCTTTGCGCCAGTTGTAGCCTAATACGCTTGCAACCGTCACCGCTCTAGGCCTGAATGGAGCGATCGTGGCGTCATACTTCAGGACGCAGCCGGAGTGTGCCTCGCGCTCCGGCAAAGCCTACGAGGATAGCCGCGCGCATGTTTTGCCTGCTTTGAGTGCGCGCCGCGAATACCATAAACAGGCTATGATTGTAGACCGATTCCAGTGACGCATCTTCACGCGGGAGAATAGCCCGCCACCTCCACCAGCCCGCAATGCTGCGCATAGCGCTGCTCCGGGCCATACACATACATGCAGAGACGTTCACCATCATTTTACCGCAAGCGCTTGGCGCGCCAGCAACCAACCCTGTTCCGCGCCAACGAACGGATCCGGGTTCCGGCGGTTGTTGTGATTGACGAAAACGGAAAGCACCTCGGGGAAATGGACACCAAAAAAGCGCTGGAGCTCGCGCGCTCACAGGAGCTTGATCTGGTTGAGGTCCAGCCAAAAGCAGTGCCCCCCATCTGTAAAATCCTGGACTTCGGCCAGTTCCAGTACGAGCAGGAAAAAACCCGCTCCAAGCAGAAAGCGCGCCAAAAAAAGGTGGAAGTCAAAACAGTGCGCATTTCGTTCCGCACGGGCGAGCACGACAAAGAAACCAAAAGGCTGCAGGCGGAAAAATTTTTAAGCCAGGGCAACAAGGTGAAAATTGACGTGGTCTTGCGCGGCCGCGAAAAAGCGTACGTAGAAGAGGCAAAGCAGACCATGGAAGCGTTTGCCAAAAGCTTCGGCGAAGGCGTGGTTGTTGAGCAGCCGTTTTCCAAGCAGGGCGGCCGGCTCTCCATGATCGTGGGCAAAAAATCATAGCATTGACACAACCCATGCTTTTTGATAGCATGACGTGGTGTTTCTTTATATGCCAAAGCTCAAAACTCACAAATCAGCATCCAAACGCATCCTCACTACTAAAACCGGCAAGCAAATGAAGCGTACCGCGGGCCAGGACCACTTTAACGCGCGCGAACGCGGCAACACCAAGATGAACAAGCGCAGAGATATTGTGCTCTCCAAAGCAAGCTCCAAGATGATTAAGACCCTGCTCCCCTACTCATAGTATGTCCAGAGTCAAACGCGGGATGATGCATTCCAAGCACCGCAGGAACATCCTTGAAAAAACCAAGGGGTTCAAGTGGGGCCGCAAAAAACTGATAAAAATCGCCAAGACCGCGGTCACCAAGGCAGGCAGCCACAGCCACCGCGACCGAAGGGTCAAAAAGCGCACCATCCGCACCTTGTGGCAAATTAAGATCAACGCCGCAGCGCGCGCGAACGGCACCATCTACAGCAAGCTCGCAAACGGCCTCAAAAAGGGTAAAATTGAAATTGACCGCAAGATTCTGGCTGGCATCGCAGAGCACGAGCCAGCAATGTTCGCTGAAATCGTAAAACAAGCGACCAAGTAACTGCACTGAAAACACCCCGGCGAATGCCGGGGTGTTTTGGTATACAACGATCACTCCCCTGCAGGCGGCGCGGTCGGTTCAGAGGGCGCTGGTTCAGAAGGCTCGGTTGACTGCGGCGGGGCTGATGCTTCCGGAGGAGGGCCTGACTCTCCGCTCGGCGGTCCGAATGATTGGCCTTCTGGCGGCCCAAATGACTCACCTCCGGGAGGCATCATTCCTTCGGGGGGCAGCGTATCCCGCATCCCTTCAGGCGGCGTCCCATACGCCTCTGGCCCGGGGCCAAACTGCTGCTGCTCGTGGTACTGTTGGTACTGCGAGCCAGCGTCGCCCGCCGGGGGCTGTCCGCACCCTTCTCCTTCGCACGGCGGCACGCCCCCGGGAGGCGTGCCCCTGGGTGAACCCCCTGGAGGCCCAAAACCTGCGCACGCTTCAGGGTTTGACTGGCAATACGCCTGGCACTCTTCCGGGCTTCTGCACCCGCCCGGGCCCCCTGCT
Source organism: Parcubacteria group bacterium (assembly GCA_016177305.1). Classification (GTDB taxonomy): domain Bacteria; phylum Patescibacteriota; class Patescibacteriia; order UBA2169; family UBA2169; genus CG10-46-32. Next base: position 2,921 of record JACOVK010000077.1, read on the forward strand.
CCTTGCGGCATTCCCTGCCCTCCACCAGCTGGCGGCATGTTGGATTGCATATTTTTTTCAAAGCACTCGCGCATCACATCGCCTATTTCTTGAGGCGGCATCGCCTCCCCGCTCTTGAACTTCGCCATCGTGTCCGCGCCGATTAAAGACTCCAAACAAGAGTACACTTCGGGCGGCATGCTCTGCATGGCGGTCCTGAACTGCTGCTTCCCCTCCTCCATGCGCCGCACGTCCTCTTCCGACATCATGCCGTTTTCTCTGGCGAACTGTATGCAGGTTTCCTGGTTAGCCGGGTTCTTGCAGAAGTTTTCGCACTCATCTTTGCCGCGGCACCCGCCCGGCCCCTTGCCACCGGTCTTCTTCATCATTTCAAATTCCTCTTTGGTCATCATGCCGTTCTCGTATGCGAACTCGGCGCACGCGGCCATGTTTCCATCTTGCTGGCAAAATGCCTCGCACTGCTCCCTGCCGCGGCACCCGCCCGGCCCCTTGCCGCGCGTTTTCTTTGCCATCTCCGCGTCTTTGGGATCCATGAATCCGGCAGCTAGCGCAAAGTCAAGGCACGAATCAAAGTGCTCTTCCTCTGAACAGTAGGCATCGCACGCCTCTCTGCCGCTGCAGGGCGGGGGTTTGGCTCCGGCTTTTATGGCGGAGAGCACCTTTTTCGCTTCTTCCAGCTCATCCTCCGGCAAGAAACCGGCCTCTTGGGCAAAGGTGATGCACTCCTCCATGTGGTCGGCTTGCGAGCAGTACGAATCGCACTGCTTCTTGCTGCCGCACGCGGGCATCTTTACCCCGCGCGCACGCGCGGCCTGGATTTTCTTGGCTTCAGCGAGCTCTTTTGGCGGCATCAAGTCGTTCTCTTCAGCGAACGCCACGCACTCGTCAATGTGCTCAACCGAATCGCAGTAGGCTTCGCAGGAATCCTTGCCGGTGCACCCGCCGGGCCCGGAGCCTGACTTCAAAAATTTGCGCGCCGTCTGGATTTCCGCGATTGACATCAGGCTGTTCGCCTCGGCGAAATCCAGGCAGGCTTCGGCGTGCGACGGGCTGTCGCAGTACGTCTTGCACCCTGCCTGGCTCGCGCAGTTGCCGAGTTCGCGCACGGGATAGGTGACGTCTGCGGCAAAGACGGCCGCAGCCCCGGCGCTCAACGCGCCGAGCGCGCCAACAAAGGCAAGGGTAAAAAGGTGCCTTTTCATACGAGCTAGTTGAATGGATTAGTTTTTATGTTGGAAAACGGGTTGGTTTTAGAAAC
>JACOVK010000082.1 GCA_016177305.1 Parcubacteria group bacterium
AAGATTTGGAGCGCCCTGTGAAAGTCAAGGATTTGATTGAGTTCAAGGATGAGCTTGGCGATTTTTTGGATGAAAAAATGGCCACGAAACAGGATTCGGTAGCATACAAAAACGAGATTATGACGGGCCAGGACAAGATTTCAAAAAAGCTTGACCAAGTGCTGACCGAGCAAGCGTCAATCGGCGGGCGGTTGGATGAGCACGAACACCGGATTGTGCGGCTGGAATCCCACGCACAGGCATAATATCGGTAGTGGTATTTATTTCGCCGCCCACTGCCAATGGGGCGGTTTTGTATTGCAATTTTTCCCTAAAATTGGTATTCTATTCCCATGTACCGGACGCACACGTGCGGAGAACTCCGCGCACAAGACAAAGGAAAGGAGGTCAAGCTTGCGGGCTGGGTTAATGCCCGGCGCGACCACGGGGGCGTTATTTTTATTGACCTGCGCGACCGCTACGGCCTCACGCAAGTTGCGTTTGACCCCAAGCGCTCCAAAGACGCCTGGAAAATAGCGGACAGCGTGCGGCCAGAATACGTGGTTCAGGTTACGGGAACGGTCAGGCATAGGCCAAAAGGCATGGTCAATAAAAAGATTGATACTGGCGAGGTTGAGGTGGACGGCAACGGGATTGATGTGTTGCACAAAGCAAAGACTCCGCCGTTTGAGATTAACACCGACGAAGAAGTTAACGAGGACGTGCGGCTTGAGTACCGATATCTGGATTTGCGCGGTGAGCGCATGAAGAACAACGTCATTGCGCGCGCAAAAATTGCCAAGTTCATCAGAAACTTTTTGGATGAGCGCGATTTTGTTGAAATAGAGACTCCCATACTCACCAAATCAACGCCAGAAGGCGCGCGTGATTTTATCGTGCCTTCACGCCAGCAGCCGGGAAAATTTTACGCCTTGCCGCAGTCTCCACAGCAGTACAAGCAGCTCTTGATGGTTGCGGGCATGGATAGGTACTACCAGTTGCCGCGTTGTTTCAGAGATGAAGATCATAGGGGAGATAGGCAGGCGGAGTTTACCCAGCTTGACTTAGAAATGTCATTCGTGGAGCGTGATGACGTATTGAATCTCGCGGAAGAGTTGTTCACGTCGCTCGTTACGAAGCTGTACCCGCACAAGAAGCTGCTCAAAAAGCCGTGGCCCAGGCTCTCGTATGATGAGGTTGTGCTCACGTACGGAACCGACAGGCCTGACCTTAGGTTCGGGCTTGAAATTGTGGAGCTTTCAGATGAGGCGCGGGGAGGCGGTTTTGCGGTGTTTGATGACGCCCTTTCGCACGGCGGCGTGGTGCGCGCTATTGCGGCAACTGGCGCGGCAAGCTTTTCCCGGAGCCAGATTGATGAGCTTTCCGAGTACGTAAAAGAATTCGGCGCCAAAGGGCTTGCTTACATCGTGGTTGAGGAGAAAGGATTGAAGTCTCCCATCTTGAAGTTCTTGGGCGAGGAACGCGCCAAATCCATTGTCAAAAAGACGGGTGCCGCGCCCGGGGATATCGTCTTTTTTGGCGCAGGGCCGGAAGGGGTGGTCCGCGAGTCCATGGGCGAGCTTCGCACTGAACTTGGCCGCCGTCTCAATCTTATTGACCGGAATCTGCTCGCCGCCGCGTTCATCATTGATTTTCCGCTGTTTGAGGAGAGAAAAGAGGACGGGCACTATGCGCCTTCGCACCACATGTTCACGGCCCCGCGGCCAGAGGACATTAAACTCTTGGATTCTGACCCGCACAAAGTCAGATCATGGCAGTATGACATGGTGTGGAACGGCTATGAGGTCGGCGGGGGCTCAATTAGGATCCACGACGCCGAGGTTCAGCAAAAGATTTTTGATTTGATTGGATTCAGCGAGGAGCGTACCAATGAATTTTCGCACATGCTGCGCGCGTTTGATTTTGGCGCCCCCCCGCACGGCGGCATTGCTCCCGGGCTGGACCGCATTGTTATGATTCTCCAGGACGAGCCGAACATCCGCGAGGTGATTCCATTCCCCAAGAACCAGCGTTCTGAAGACAGGATGATGGGCGCGCCTTCTCCGGTTGAGCCAACGCAGCTCAAAGAAGCGCACATCAAAGTCGTCAAAGAAGCGTAAGCGCAATAGTATGCTTTCCAAACTCCAGCAATTCATCCTGGAAGCGTGTGTGGAGGGAGGAGGCAGTGTTTCCCGTTCTGTCATTGACAAGAGCCGCGACAAGAGTTCGTCAAAAGCGCACCAGGAGCACTACAAGAGAATCATCACGGCGAGCATTGAGCGTTTGATTGACCGGGGGCATCTGGTGGGGTACGGCACCAAAACCCAACAAAAGCTTTTTATCACCAAAATCAAACTTACGCTCGCGGGCAGAAAAGCCGCTTTAGAATACCGGAAGAAGCGGCAGCAAAAACTCCCATATGTACGAAATAAAAACTGAAAGCTTTGAAGGGCCGTTATCGCTGCTGCTCGCGCTCATTGAACAGGAAAAATTGGACATCACTACGGTTTCCTTGGCGCATGTTGCCGATCAGTACCTTAGCCGCGTGGAAGCGCTCGGAGAAAACCTTTCCACCAACGAACTTGCTGATTTTTTAGTGGTGGCAAGCCGGCTCTTGCTCATCAAATCGTACGTTTTACTGCCAACGCTTGCCGATGAGGACGCGGATTCAGGCTACCTGGAAGCGCAGATCAAGATATACAAAGTGTACCGCGATGCCGCACAAACAATACGAGGAATCATCGCCAAAAAGCGGTTCAGTTTTTCCAGGCAGCCGTTCAAAGCCGTCAGCGTTGAGTTTTCTCCGCCCCCGAAGCTCGCATCAAAGGAACTTGCCGGCCGCCTCTCCCGCCTGATTGCGGAGCTGGAAAAAACGTTCGTCAAGCTCCCCAAGAAAACCATGCGCCATGTGGTATCCATCAGAGAGCGCATTGAGCACTTAAAAACCTTGCTTGCTTCAGTGGAAAAAACCGGGTTCAGCGAATTTTTGAAATCAGCAAAAAACAAGTCAGAAATCGTGATCAGCTTTTTGGCGCTTCTGGAACTGGTCAAGCAGCGCCACCTTTTCGCGGAACAAGAGCCGAAATGCGATATTGTCATTCAGAGAGCATGATGCCATTGCAATCAAAAATAGAAAGCCTGCTGTTCGTCTCAAGCGTGCCCGTTTCCGTAAGCCAGCTCAAAAAATTCACGGACGCGAAAAAAGGGGAAGTTGCGGCAGCGCTTAACGGGCTCGCAAAGGAGTATGGCGCGCGGAAACAGAGCGGTATGATGCTCGCGGTTTCAGGCGACCGCTACCAGCTCGTTTCGCACCCGGACAACGCAACGGTCGTGAAAGCGTTTTTGAAGTCGGACATAACCGGCGAGCTCACGGGCCCGGCGCTTGAGACGCTCGCCATTGTCGCGTACCGCGGCCCCGTCACCAAGCCGGAGCTGGAGCAGATTCGGGGGGTCAACTGCGGATTGATTCTGCGCAACCTCCTGATCCGCGGCTTGATTGAGCGGAAAGAGAGCGCGGGCAAGCTGCTGCTGCCGCGGTACGTGGTGACGCACGAATTCATCCGGTTTTTAGGAGTCTCGTCAGTCTCCAAACTTCCGGAGTACGAGAAGCTTTCCAAGCACGAGACCCTGGATGAGGTGTTGCAGTCAACCGAAGAGGAGTAGCATGTCCGTATTGAGCGTCCTGCTTGCCATACTGAGTATCATGGTCCCTTCGTTTCCCTCGGGCGTTTCCGCGCCGTACCTCTCCAACGCCGGCGTCCGCGCGGACCGCGCGCTTGTTGCCGAGGCATACGAGCCAAAGCCGCCAGCCAAGCGGGATGTTGCGTCCTTGGGACCGCGCCTAACTGCTGCGAGCGCCATCGTCGTTGATGCGGCCTCCGGAGCTGTGCTGTTCCAGAAAAATCCGCGCGAGCGGCGGCCCATGGCGAGCATTGCCAAGCTAGCCGCGGCGCTCGTGGTTTTGGATGGGGCGCCGAACTTGGAAACCCTGTTTACCATGGAAGCCCAAGACGACCGCGAAGGAGGGGAGGAGTTCATCCGCCCGGGAGAATCAGCGAAATTACGCGACTTTCTGGTTGCGAGCTTGCTCGGGAGCGCCAATAATGCGACAATATCCTTGAGCCGCAGCGTTGAACCGGATGCGGGAGCGTTCGTTGCACGCATGAACCGAAAAGCCGCCTCTCTCGGCATGGCTGAAACAACATTCACCGAACCGAGCGGCCTCTCTGCCGAGAACACGAGCACCGCCTGGGACATCGCCAAGCTGCTCGCCGCCGCCGGGGAGAGCGAGGTGATCAGGGAGAGCATGGGCACGCACCGCGCAACCATTACCGTGCACCCCGCCGGAGAGCGCCGCACCGTGCTCACCACCAACCACCTCATGGGCGGAATCGTGCTCGTTGCGTACGGCAAAACCGGACACCTGGAAGAATCGGGCTACAACCTCGCAACCGCAGTGAGCACGCGCGAGGGGCGCACGCTCTACATCGTGACCCTGGGCTCCGAAACCAACGAGGATCGCATCCAAGACGCGAAAAATTTGGCCGTATGGGCCGGGAACACCTATGCGTGGGAATAACCACAAACAGCCGCTCGTCATTGCCAATTGGAAGATGAAGCTCACCGCCAGCGCAGCGTTGGATTTGGCGAGAAAAATCAAAAAAGCATCCGCAAAGTACCGGGGCGCGGAGGTGGTTGTGTGCCCGAGCTTTACGGAGCTTGGGGCAGTCGCGGACATTTTGGACGGCAGCGGCGCGGCGCTCGGGGCGCAGGATTGCTTCTGGGAAGAGCAGGGCGCGTTCACTGGCGAGGTTTCCCCCAAACAGCTCGCCGCGTACGGGGTCGCTACGGTCATCGTGGGGCACTCGGAGCGCCGGGAGCATCTGCGGGAATCAGGGGACATGATCCACAAAAAAATCCGCGTGCTGCTTTCGCTCGGCATGCGGCCGGTGCTGTGCGTGGGAGAGTCGTTTGACGAGCGCGCCGAAGGCCAGAAAGAGGTGTCGCTTGCGGCGCAGGTCCACCAGGCGCTGGACGGGCTGTGGCTCACTCGGGCGCACGAGCTCGTGGTTGCGTACGAGCCGGTGTGGGTTATCGGAAGCGGCCAGGACATTGACCCCAATGAGATTGAGCACACGCACCAGGTTATCAGGCAATCACTGTGCGACATCTTTACCCCCTCGGTGGTTGACGAACACATAAAAATCATCTATGGTGGGAGCGTTGATCCGGAGAATGTGGGCCGCTACATGGCAAAACCTTCGGTCGCGGGCGTGCTGGTGGGTACGGCCTCCTTGGACGCAACCCGGTTTAGCGCGGTGGTGGCCGGAGCATTAAAATCGTAATGCTATGCTGACGATTATCCCATTGGTTGTCATTATCGTGAGCGTGGGCGCGATTCTCATGATTGCGAGCCGGCACCTCAAAAAGGCGGCCGCCTTGGACGTTTCGCAGCTGCCCGAGGAACGGGACGCGGTGCTCAAGGCGTCTCTTTTGGAGAGCAGGCTCCTGCGCAAAATGGAGGGGCTGTTCAAGTTCGCAAGCGCGGTGGCCGCGCCCGGGAGACGCGGCGCGCAAGCGCTGTTCGCGAAAGGCATGGAGCGCATCCGCAAGCTAGAGCGCGCGTACCGGTTCCAGGGAGGGCTTCCTGATTCCAGCAAAAAAGCGCAGACCAAAGTCAAAGAGCTCATTGCCGAAGCCCTTGAACTCGTCCGGGCCGGCAAGTTTACCCAGGCTGAAAGCCGGTACCTGTCCGCCATAAAGGTTGATCCCGAATCCACGGATGCGTACCAAGGCCTGGGGGATGCGTACCTCGGCATGGGCGAGCTTGGGCAGGCTCTGGAAACCTTTGAGTACTACACGCGGCAGTGGCCGCAGGAAGCGCGCGGGTTTGCTTCGCTCGCCGCGGTGCTCCTCGCCCAGGGAAAGCTTGAGGGGGCGAAAGACCATCTCCTGCACGCGCTTTCCATAGACAACGAGGTGGTGGAGTACCACATGGACTTGGCAGACGTGTACCTGCGCCTGAATGATCCGGAAAAGGCGCTCTCAAGCCTCCAGAAGGTGCAGGCGCTCGCGCCCAACAACCCAAAGGTCCTGGACCAGCTGTTCACGGTGTCCGTGCTCCTCGGGAACAAGCCGCTTGCCGAAGAAGTGCTTGATAAAATCAAAAAAACCAATCCGGACCACGGCCGCATCGCGGAGTTTGAGAAGAAGGTGAAGGGGTTGAAGTAGTTTTTTAAAAATATATGACGCGCCGTTGTAGCTCAGCTGGTAGAGCAACTCCATGGTAAGGAGTAGGTCCGCGGTTCAATTCCGCGCAACGGCTCCAGT
>JACOVK010000084.1 GCA_016177305.1 Parcubacteria group bacterium
GCCAGGAAGACGGCGAATCAATCATCCCGAAGTTTGTTGAGAAGATAGCCAACCTCCGCATCTTCGCTGATGATGAGGGGAAGATGAACCGGTCATTGCTGGACGTTAAAGGCGAGGTACTGTTGATTTCTCAATTCACGCTTTACGGTGATTGCAAAAAAGGCCGTCGCCCGAGCTTCATCAAAGCCGCTGAACCGTCTAAAGGAAGAGTGCTGTACGAAAAAGTCATTGACGCACTCGCGTCATACGGCGTCACCGTCAAAACCGGGGAGTTCGGCGGATACATGGATGTGGAAATTCACAATGACGGGCCAACCACCATCATCTTGGACTCGCGCGAGCTTTAATGCTATAATACATGCGTATTGTGGCGGCGCATGTGTGGACGATTCACCCGGGTACGTCTAACCGAGTTACGTCTCGGTTAGACGGGGGGTCCCGCTGAATCGGGAGCACATGCGCTGCCACACCTCTCGCTAAAAACATTTTATGGAAAGAATCCATTTCATAAAAGAAGCAAAACACTCCACGCACGCTTTGGCGTGGCAGCTGGTGGTGCAGGGCGTGGTCATGATTTTCTTGGGGCTCCTCATCGTGCTGTACCCGCAGCTCCTCATCCTGTTTTTCGCGTTCGCGTTCAACCTCATGGGTTTGGGATCCATAGTAGCTGCCTACAAGATCCGGCGGTTCGCCAAAAAGTTTGACCTGTTTTTTGACCTGTTCGGCTAGCTTGATTGCCGGACAAGGTATGCTATAATGACATCCCAAAAGATGTCGTTTTTTAGTATGATCCAGGTCCAGAACTTAACCAAAACCTACGGCCCTACCCGCGCCCTGGATAACGTCAGTTTCCAGGTGCGCACCGGGGAAGTGCTGGGATTTTTGGGCCCGAACGGAGCCGGCAAATCCACGGCCATGAAGATTATTACGGGCTTCATTGCGCCTACGGCTGGCACGGCAGTGGTGGACGGGTTGGATGTTTGCGACAGCTCGTTTGAGATCAGGCAGCAACTCGGGTACTTGCCGGAAACCAATCCCCTGTACACGGACATGAAAGTGCACGAGTATTTGCGGTTCGTGGCCGCGGTACGGCACATTCCCGCATCCGAACGCGCCAACGCCATCAAGCGCATGGTTTCGGTGTGCGGCCTTGCAAGCGTGGCGGGGAAATCCATTGACGCGCTCTCCAAGGGGTTCCGCCAGCGCGTGGGATTGGCCCAGGCCATGATCCATAATCCGGATATCCTTATCCTTGATGAGCCGACCAGCGGGCTTGACCCGAACCAGATTGTTGAGATCCGGGACCTCATCCGGGAAATCGGCAAAGAAAAAACCGTTATCCTCTCCACGCACATCCTGCCCGAGGTGGCTGCCACGTGCTCGCGCGTGGTCATCATCAATAATGGGAAAATCGTGGCCCAGGGCACCTCGGACGAGCTCACGGCCGGTACGAGCCGCGAGGTGGTGTACATCAAAGTCAAAGGGGACCGCGGCATCATCCGGCAGACCCTCTCCGAGTACCATACCGTGGGGTCGGTCAAGCAGTACGCGGGGGAGCGGGACGACGTCCACGCGTTTGCCGTTGAAATCAAAGAAGGGGACGGCCGGGAGCTCATCTTCAAGGCTGCGGTGTCCAACCGGTGGACCCTGCTTGAGATGTACCGCAAGCAGGAAAATTTAGAGGACGTGTTCCGTAGGTTAACCACGAGTGAATCGTAGCGTCAGAGCCGTGAAATTAACAGTCATCAAATCAAGCATCGCCAACATCATGCCCCTATGCAAGCGGGAGTTTGTTGCGTACTTCAATTCCCCGATCGCGTACGTGTTCGCGGCCGTGTTTTTGGTGGTGACGAACTGGCTTTTTTTCCAGCAGTTCTTCCTGGCAAACCAGGCCATGCTGCGGGACTGGTTCGGGCTTTTGCCGTGGATGTTCCTCTTGCTCGCGCCGGCCATTACCATGCGCAGCTGGGCCGAGGAGAAAAAGACCAACACCATTGAGTTCCTGCTCACCCTCCCCATCCGGGACTCCGAGGTGGTGGCCGCCAAATTCCTTTCCTCGTTTCTGTTTCTGGGGCTCATCCTTGCGCTCTCCCTCACCATGCCCATAACCGTGGGCCGCTTGGGTGATCTGGATGCGGGCGTGGCGGCTGCCGGGTACGTTGGCGCGCTCCTCTTGGGGGGCATGTACCTCTCTATCGGGCTCTTGGTTTCATCGTTCACCCGCAACCAGATCGTGGCGTTTCTGGTAAGCCTTTCCGTGATGTTCAGCCTGTTCATCATCGGCTCCAACAACGTGCTCTCGTTTCTCTCGGGCCCCATTGCAAGCGTGCTGCAGTTTTTGTCCACGGCAACGCACTTCAATAGCGTAAGCCGGGGGATCTTTGATACGCGCGACATCATCTACTACCTTTCGTTTACCGCTTTGTTCCTGTACTTGAACGTGCAGTCAATCAGCTCCAGGAACTGGCGATAGGGTATGCTTGGATCAAAAAAACAACTTAACCGCGCCAATGCCATCATTGCCATGCTCGTGGCGTCCGCACTGGTGCTCGTGCTCAATATTTTTTCGGCGCGGCTCTCTGCGCGCTGGGACGCAACCGAGAACAGCGATTACCGCATCTCAAGCGCGGCCCGCGGGATGCTTACGGACCTGGATGACGTGGTAAACGTCAAGGCGTACTTTACCGCGGAGCTGCCCGGGTACTTGCTGGTGCGGAACCAGGAAGTGCGGGACCTGCTCACGGAGTTTGAGGCGGCGTCCGGCGGCAACGTGCAGGTGGTGTTTTTGGACCCGAGCGTTGACCCGGACGTGGAACAAGAGGCAAAGGGCTTAGGAATCCCGACCTTGCAGTTCAACGTGGTGGAAAAAGACGCGTACCAGGTCACGAGCGGCTATTTGGGGCTTGCGGTATTCTACGGGGATAACCACGAAATCATCCCCCTCATCCAGGACGCTACTTCGCTTGAGTATGATCTGGCAGCCGCAATCAGCAAGGTGACCCGCGAAAAGATTCCCGTGGTGGGCATTGCCAATTTTGCGGGCGCCGTTCCGGCAACCGACTACGTGCACATTCGGCAGGCTTTGGAAAACCAGTACACGGTGCGCGATCTCGCGCTCACCGATGGCAGGCTCATCCCGGATGACGTTGATACGCTCGTCCTGTTCGTCGGGGACACGGCCGCGCTCAACAAACGCGGCCAGTACCTGGTTGACCAGTTCTTGATGGCCGGAGGAAGCGTGCTCTCACTCGCCGAAGGCGTTGCCATCAACCGCAACGACCTTACCGCAGAAAAGGCGGACTCAAAAATCGGGGAACTGCTCGCCCAGTGGGGCATCCGCTTGAACAAGAACCTGGTGCTGGATGTCTCAAACGAGCTTGCCGGATTCCGCACGGACCGGACCCAGTTTTTTGCGCCCTACCCGTTGTGGGTCAAGGTGGGCGCACTCGGGTTTAATCCGGATTCGGGCATCGTGAACAAGCTTGAGTCTGCGGTGTTCTCCTGGGCTTCAAGCCTTGATGTTCTGGAAGAGAAGCTTACGGACAAGACCGTGCGCGTTGATCTGGCGCGCACCACGAACCAGGCATGGGCACAGGACGGGGACTGGCAGTTGAATCCCCAGCTGATTGCGGCTCCCTCGGAAGGCAGCCAGAAATCGTACGTGCTCGCAAGCATGCTCTCCGGTCATTTTGAGAGCTTTTTTACCAAAGACACCATTCCGGGCCGGATTATCCGCGATGGGGACGAGGAAACCGTTGAGCCGGTTTCAAAGGAAGACCAAGGCAAATTTTTAAGCGCGACTGACCAGGGCCGCCTGCTGGTGGTCGGGGATACGGATTTTGCGCTGGACGCGAGCACGAGCCGGTTTGAGCAGAACAAGATATTTTTTGCGAACCTGGTGGATGCCCTGACCACGGATGATGCGCTCATCGCGATCCGCTCCAAGGCGGTCACGGACCGGCCCTTGCGCAGCCTCTCGGATTCCCAAAAGGCCTGGATTCGGTGGGGGAACATATTCGGAGTGCCGGTACTGTTTGCGCTCTACGGGTTGGCGCGTTTTGCCCGCCGCCGCAGCCGGCATGTATCACTATGAGCACACTGCCGCGTTTCAAGAACGTTTTTATCCTACTGGGCGCTCTGGGCTCACTCCTCGTGGCTCTGGGTGTGGTGCAGGCAATCCAGGGGAACAAGAATCAGCGGGATGTTGCAACATTTTTCCGCGTGGACGCAAGGGATCTGGACAAAATCCGCATCCTCGGGGTCAACGGCTTGTACGAGAATGTTTTGGAAAAGCGGGATGATTATTGGGTGGTCGCGAACAAGGGCGCGTACCGCGTGAATCCGGAGTACATCGCGGACTTGCTCAAGATATTTGCGGACCTGCCCCGCGGGGAGCTCGCGAGCCGGAATCCCGCAACGCACGAGGAACTGCAGGTTGATGACTTGGGTGTCAAGATTCAGGCGTGGGAAGGGGATACCCAGGTTATAGACGCCATCATCGGCAAGGAGGGTCCGGGGCTGGTGAGCACGTACGTGCGCCACGCAAATTCGGACAACACCTACCTCGCGGCGCAAAACATTAGGCCCGTGTTCAACCGCACGGATTGGCGGGACAAGCGCGTGTGGGTATTTGATCCGCTCAAGGTTACGTCCATTGATTGGCGCTATAATGAGGTTGAGATTTCATTGATCAAAACCGGGGACGGCTGGAAGCAGATAACGCCGTTTTCAAAAGATTCATCTGATGCGGTTATCGGGCCCGTGCTCGCAGAACTCGCGGATTTGTTTGCGGCTGATATAAAAGAAGACATCACTAAAGAAGATGCGGGCATCGCGGGCAAGCCCCAGAATATCCGCATTGAGCTGACTTTTGAAACCGGGGAAAAGGACGCTTTGATTGTGGGCGATAAACTGCCCGCGCCGAGCGAGGAATACTACATCAGCCGCGAGAATTCAAAACTGGTCTGGACCATTGATTCGTTCACCATTGAGGAAACCCTCAAAAAGGAGATCGGCGACTTCTAAAAAAAGAAGCCTCGGGCGCGGGGAGCGCGCGAGGCTTCGGTTCGGGGCTGTTGCGCCCCAAGGAGCGGTCAGGCCGGGACCGCCTGTTCGGTTTCCGCGAGGATCTGTTCCACCCGCGCGGCATACCCGTCCAGCTGGTGCTGGAGCTGGGGTAGGACCAACTGGAGAGAACTCGCGGCCTCTTTGAGCATGCGCTCAAAGAACTCCGCGTCGGTCGTGTCCGAAAGCCACTCATCCGGCGTCGCTGTCTCCTTAAGGTTCTCAAACACGAGGAACCGCGGTATGCTGTGGCCGACCATCGGGAACGTGATCTCACACATCGCGCTCGGCTTCCCATAATAGTTGAAGCCTGTGCTGTACACCACCTCAACCATCATTCCGAGGCGCTCTTCCAGGAACACCGCGAGACGGCTTGCCAGAAGCGCGGCAGATCCGTCCACGTCCCGAAGATGGCGGACCACAGGACCGTCGTACGAGGTTGAGCTTTCAATGCGGAACATACTCTCCTCCTTCCGGGTCAGCAGGTGTGCAGCATAAGCGCGGCGAGGATCGCGAGCGCCATGGGGGCCGCAAAGAACATCTTGCAGCCGGTCCAGTGCTCCTTGAGCCAGCGCTCGGCGCGCTGTTCCGGGCTCGCCGAGTTGCGCCACGTGGGAAACGGTCTGATCGCGGTTTTGACCACAGTGCCCTCCTTGTGGCAAAGGGTAGCTTGTTGTCTAAGTGCGGACTGCAAAGGTACCTGTATCACAACGCCCGCGTTCTGTCAACGCGTTCATTTGACGGCTAAAAAGGCGGATGATATTATCAACCCATGGCAAAATACATTTTCATCACCATCATACTGCTGGTTGCCATGCTCGGCCTCGCGTACAAGCAGGCGCCAAATGAGCCCGAGATTAGCCGGCCGCAGAAGGACTCAAGTCAAGAAGTCATTTCTGATATTCCACAGGCTGAAGAGGGCGAGCCCACGTTCAGCGAATCCGGGAACGTAAAAATCACCCAGCCCCAGCCAAACACTACTGTCGCAAGCCCCATGCTCGTTAAAGGCTCGGCCAAGGCTTCCGCGGCCGCACTCCGTCTCCGGCTTAAAGATGCAAGCGGAACCGTCATCGCCGAGAAGCAGGCGACCGCAGCCGCGGCAGGGGAGGATGGGTTCGGGTCGTTCGGCGAGCTTTTGCTGTTTGAAGGCGTATCCGCGGAATCAGGCGTGCTGGAAGCTTTTTCCAAGAGCGTGTTTGACGGCTCGGAGCAGAACCTCGTTTCAATACCAATTAAGTTTTAACCATGCAAAAAGCAAAACTGCTTTCCGCGCTCGCCGCCGTAGCCCTGCTCGGCGTATCGTGCAGCCAAAGGGACCAGGCATCAGTATCTAACCAAGCCCAAGGAGAAGAAACCATGGCCCAAGAGACAAGCGCACCCGAAACGCCGACCGCAAATCCGGTCGTGACCCTCAAGACCAGCATGGGCGACATCCAGTTGGAACTGTTCATGGATAAAACCCCGGTTACCGCGGGCAACTTTCTCAAGCTCGCCGGAGAAGATTTCTACGACAACGTGGCGTTCCACCGCGTGATTCCGGACTTCATGATCCAGGGGGGCGACCCATTATCAAAAGATGAGGACCCTTCCAATGACGGCACCGGCGGCCCCGGCTACTTTATAGAGGACGAATTTTACCAGGGCTCATCCAATGTGCGGGGCGCTATTTCCATGGCAAACGCCGGGCCCGGCACCGGGGGCTCGCAGTTCTTCATCAACATTAGCGACAACACGTTCCTGGATTACGACAAAGAGCCGCTAAGCTCCCAGCACGCGGTGTTCGGCCGCGTTGCCGGGGGCATGGATATCGTGGATGCGATTTCCAAGGTTCCCCGCGACAGCCGCGACCGGCCCAACGAGCCCGTGGTCATAGAAGACGTTGTTGTCCAATAATCCAAAATATTGTATACTGGTTACATGATGAAATTTCTTCGTCTCATCGTAGCCAGCGGCGCGGTACTCTTGATTCCCGCTTCCGCGTTTGCGGCTGATTTGGCCCTGCCCAAAGAGAACGTCTATTTTTCCAATATAAAGCCTTTGGCCGGGGAGATTGTCCGCATCTATGCGACCGTCAAGAACCAAAGCCAGCAGGATGTGCGCGCGAGCGTGAAGTTTAGCGTTGGAGGGGCGCAGGTAGGCGGCGTGCAGCCCCTGACCGTGCTCGCGGGGCAGTCGTCCACCGTGTTCGTGGACTGGGGCCCGTTGGAGGGGTACTACGACATTGCGGTTTCCGTGATCAACCCGGATGCGGGCGACGAGAATCCGGACAACAACGCCGCGGAAATCACTGATTTTTTGGTTGACCTGGATACGGACAAGGACAACATCTTTGACACCATAGACATGGATGACGACAATGACACCGTTGAGGACGGCCTGGAGCGCATCAAGGGCACCAATCCCCTGAAACCAGACACGGATAATGACGGCGCCAATGACGGGGTGGACGAGTTCCCGCTTGATCCCAACGAAAAGTACGATAATGACAAGGACGGCATCGGCAACAACGCGGACCCGGACAACGACAACGACGGCACAGCCAACGGGGATGATCCGGCTCCGTTTGATCCGAACATAACCGGCAAAGAGCGCCCCGCAGCTCCGGAACCCGAACCAAGCGGCGTGGAGCGCGTAAGCGGACAGGACGACAGGGGTCAAAGCGGCTCCGCCGCCTCCGGCGTGGAAGCCGCTCCCGCGCCGCAGGCACAGCAGGAACCCGAGTATGCCGTAGAGGAGGTTACGTACACGTTTCCGGATGCGTCCGAGGCCGCGTATGCGCTCTCGGTTTCAATCGCAAAGAGCAGGGCCAACTGGAACACGTACGAATTTGACGTGCTCGGAGCAGACCCCTCGTTCGTGTACCTGTGGGATTTCGGGGATGGGACCTATTCCCAGGAGCCGAGCCCTCGCCACTCGTTTCCCGGAAGCGGGGAGTATGCGGTAACGCTCTCCGTGTCCGATGCGGACGGGGGCCTGGGAGTCGGGGAAGAGCGCATCAGCATCGGGTTCTGGAACATCGGGAACCTCTTGGTCCAGCTCATCGTGGGCTGCCTCGCGCTCGCGGCGCTGCTCCTCGCCGGGTACCTTGGGTACCAGGCTTTTGGCCAGGGTTTGTTTCAAAAAAAGAGCGCATGAAAGCCGTCACCCATAAAAAAGTAACCTGGTACTACGTTCCCGAGAACAGCGACAGAGCCGTCAAAAAGCTGGAAAAGGATTTCAGCTTCCATCCGCTTGACATTGAGGACATTTCAAACGGCCCCCAGCAGCCCAAGACCGACTTTTACAAAGATTACCTGTTTGCGATTTTCCATTTCCCGCACTACCACAACGAAGAAGGCCGCATCCACGTGTTTGAGCTTGACGTGTTCCTCTCGGAAGACTACGTGATTACGGTGTGCAAAGGAGAGAACAGCCGTTTGGCGGATCTGTTCGGGCGCGTCAGTTCGGACGATGAGTACCGCGAGGAAATGATGGGGGAAGGATCCGGATTTTTCCTGTACAAGCTCCTTGCCGCGCTCACCGAAGCGAGCTGGAGCGCGGTTCGCCGGATCGGGAGCCAGATGAACGACATTGAAGAGGAAATCTACGGCGAAGACACGGGCAAGGGCACGGTGTGGCGCATCGCGCTCACGCGGCGCAACCTCATCCGGCTGCGCCGCATCCTGGATCCCCAGCTCGTGGTGGTGGGGTCCTTGGTTGCCGCGGACAAGCCCTACCTCAAGGCCGCCTTGTCCGTGTACTTTGACGACATCCGGGACACGCTCAACCGGCTCGCCGCCATTACCGCGGGCAACGTGGAGGTCATGAACACCCTGCACAACGTGAACGAATCCCTCATCTCCCAGCGCACCAACGACGTCATCAAGCTCTTGACCTTCATCTCGGTTTCGTTACTGCCCCTGACGCTCTTGACCGGCTTCTACGGCATGAATGTTTCTGGGTTGCCGTTTTTGGACCATCCCCGAGCGGTCTGGGCGCTCTTCGGCATCCTGTTTATGATCATCTTTGCTTCGCTTGCCATCTTTCGGCGGAAGGACTGGGTATGAGTTATGATGTGATAACCATGGGCTCTGCGACGCGGGATATATTCCTGTTTTTGGATGCGAGAGATGCGCCCGTGATTGCAAACCCCCGGGCTGATCCCAAGCGGGAGAAGCTGATTGCGCTTGAGTACGGGGCAAAGATTGACGTGGTATCCTCGGCGCGCGCCATCGGAGGCGGCGGAGCGAACGCGGCCGTCACGTTCAGCCGCATGGGCTTAACAACCGCAGCCGTGGTGCGCGTGGGCGAAGATGACGACGGCAACCGCATCCTGGATGCGCTCAAGCAAGAGCGCGTGGCCACCGCGTACGCCCAGCGCGATCCCAAGCTTTGCACCGCTTTTTCCGCGCTCATCGTTGCCGGAGAAAAAAAGCGCGACCGCGCGGTGCTCACGGAGCGCGGGGCTTCCAGCGCCAACAACTTTTCTCGCTTCTCGCGCGGCATTACGAAAGCGAAATGGTACTACACGTCCGCGCTCTCCGGAAAAAATTGGAAAAAGGAGCTGCGGGATATTTCCCAAACCGCGCGAACGCACGGAATCAAGTGGGCATGGAATCCGGGTACCGCCCAAATCCGCGCCGGCCTCTCCGCGCTCAAACCTTTCATGAAGCATTGTTCCGTGTTCAACGTAAACCGGGACGAAGCCCTGGAGCTCGCCGGAAAACGCAACAGCATCAAGGCATTGCTCTCCTCTCTCCTCGCGGCCGGGCCCGAGCGCGTGCTCGTAAGCGACGGGATCAATGGCGTCTACTGCGCGGACTCAAGCGCCATGGTGCGCATGAGCGCGGACCCAAGCATCAGGGCAATGGAGCCCACCGGCGCCGGGGACGCGCTCGGCTCCGGGTTCATTGCCGGCCTGGTTGCG
The DNA here is from genome assembly GCA_016177305.1 of Parcubacteria group bacterium. Classification (GTDB taxonomy): domain Bacteria; phylum Patescibacteriota; class Patescibacteriia; order UBA2169; family UBA2169; genus CG10-46-32. Next base: position 9,971 of record JACOVK010000084.1, read on the forward strand.
AAGCATGATATTACGTACGCCCTGGATGTCGGCCTCACCAACTCCGAATCCGTGATTTGCAAAATCGGCGCCCAAGAGGGCATCTTGCGGCTACGCGAGCTCGCTCGCGCCATCAACATTCGTAAACACACACTCTCGTATGTCTAACCGCAAATTGAAACTGGAAATCCTGGAGAAAATAGCGGACCTGTCCACGGCCGGGTTCGGCTTGGTGGCGGCCCTGGCGTGGAACAGCGCCATCCAGGATCTGTTTGAAAAAGCCAACGTGTTCGGTTCTCCGGACGGGCTCGCCGTGAAATTCATCTACGCCGCGCTGGTTACGGCCATTGTGGTTCTCGTGACCGTGGGCATCGGCCGTTCCGCGGGCAAGCTCAAGGACTAGCGGGCACTCTTGCGCCCGCAGAGAAAAAATCACCTAATTTTCAAATACTATGGGAGCGCAATTTTTTTCAATCAGCGAGGCCATGCGTTTCGGATGGCGCACCGCCAAAAAGCATTTTTGGTTTTTTCTGCGGCTTATCGCCGTCGTGCTGGTGGTCACGTACGGCCCGGCGCTCATCGCGCAGAGCTTTGACCGGACCGAGCTTCCTACGCTCGCGGTGCTCCTCTTTTTCCTCGCGGGCATCCTCTTCTGGGTGCTGCAGCTTCTGGTTTCAGTCGGTCTCATCCAGATTGTGCTTACGCACGTTTCCGGAGGCCGGGGGCATATCAACGACCTTTTTTCCGGCGGGCGCCACGTGGTGAACTACTTTTTGGGCTCGCTCGCGTACGGACTCGCGGTGGCAGCGGGGTTCGTGCTCCTGGTTATTCCGGGAATTATCCTCATGGTCCGGCTGCAGTTCTACCAGTATCTGATTGTTGATGCGCGCATGGGCCCGATTGAAGCGCTCAAAGCCAGCTGGGATATTACTCGCGGCTCGTTCTGGAATTTGGCGCTGTTCTGGCTTGCGGTCATTGGCGTCAACATTCTTGGGCTCGCCGCGCTCGGCATTGGCCTGCTCTGGAGCGCGCCGACAGCCGTACTCGCCAGCGGAGTGGTGTACCGGAGGCTGTCCCAAAGGCCGCATGCGTAATCCAGTCGTTTTGCAGTTGCTTTCCAATCGCGGCATCACATCAAAACAGGACATTGGCGCGTTTTTGAATCCCGCGTACGATGCTCTGCATGAGCCGTTTCTGTTCCGGGACATGCAAAAAGCCGTAGGCCGCGTCAAAATCGCGCGCGACCAGAATCAAACCGTGTTCGTGTACGGGGATTATGATGCGGACGGGGTCGCGTCATCAGTCCTGCTGGTTCAAACGTTGCGCGGACTCGGCATCAAAGACGTCCAGGCGTACATCCCGCACCGCGAGAAAGAAGGCTACGGGTTGAACGCGGGAGCCATTGATTACATTGCGGCAGAAGGGGCCAGGCTCATCATCACGGTTGATTGCGGCACCTCAAGCGTTTCCGAAGTTGCGTACGCGCGGTCAAAAGGCATTGACGTGATCATCTGCGACCACCATGAGGAGCCTGCCGAGCTTCCGGCCGAGGTCGTGGCTTTTTTGAATCCGCACCTTTCCGGAGAAACGTACCCTTTCAAAGGCTTGGCCGCGGCTGGGGTGGTGTTCAAGTTCGTACAGGCCCTATGGCAATTTTTTGAACTTCCCCGAGGGCATGAAAAATGGTCATTGGACCTCGTGGCAATCGCGACGGTCGCTGACATGATGCCCTTGGTCGGCGAAAACCGCGTGTTCGTCGCATTCGGGCTCAAGGTGCTCAACAAGACCAAGCGGCAGGGCCTGCGCTCGCTCATTTCCGGCATGCAGGCCAAATCACCGGAGCTCGGGACGTATGAAGTCGGGTTTATGATCGGCCCGAGGCTCAATGCCGCGGGCAGGATTGATCATGCCAGCACCGCATATGAGCTGCTTGAAACCTCTGATCCGGCCAAAGCCGCAGAACTCGCGCAAGCTTTGGACCAGGCCAACAAAGAGCGCCAGTCCCAGACCCTAGCCATCACCAAAGAGGCGGAAGAGCAAGTCAAAGGCCAGCTCCCGGCGAAAGTGTTAGTCGCAAAAGGCGAGGATTGGCCCGTGGGAGTGGTGGGTTTGGTGTCCGGCAGAATCACGGAACAGTTTTGGCGCCCGTCGCTCGTGGTCGCGCGGTCCGAGAAAGGGCTGGTCGGCTCGGGCCGCTCCATTCCGGGGTTCAACATCACGGAAGCGCTCTCGGAGGCGAGCGAGTACCTGGAACGCTTCGGCGGGCATGAGGGCGCGTGCGGGTTTACGCTTAAGCCGGACGCGGACGTGGGTGCGTTTGTCGCGAAGCTCAACCAAATCGCGGACGCGACGCTCGCGGATGCGGATTTGGTCAAGGCTTTGCGCATTGATATGGAGCTCTCACTCGCTCGGATTGATTGGGAGCTCGTTGAACTTTTGAAAAAACTTGAACCCCATGGAGTCGGAAATCCAACTCCAACATTCGCCTCCTACGGAGTGCGCGTTGCAGACGTGTTTCTCATGGGGCAAGCGGGCCAGCACCTGCGCATCAAACTGGAGCAATCCAGCGTCCTGCACCAGGCAGTTGCGTTCGGATTCGGACAGTACTTCCACGGCACCCTGAACCAGGGCGATTTGATTGATGCGGTGTACACCATTGATGTGAACGAGTGGAACGGCAGGCGCGACATTCAGCTTAAGGTTGTTGATATAAAAAAACCATGAAACTAACCATACACACAGACGGGGGAGCGCGCGGAAACCCTGGGCCAGCCGGGATTGGAGTTGTGATTGCGGATGAGAAGCGCAAAACCGTTCGTGAAGTGTCAGAATATATCGGCAGAGCCACCAACAACCAGGCCGAGTACCGGGCTCTGATTCGCGGTTTGGAAGAGGCCAAAAAACTTGGCGCAACGAGCGTCAGTATTGCCATGGACAGCGAGCTCATCATCAAACAGCTGCAGGGCGAATATCGGGTGCGCGACAAAGATCTCCAGCCGCTCTTCGTCAGAGCGTACAACCTCCTCCAGACATTCAAATCATACTCCGCCAAACACGTCATGCGCGCAAAAAACAAACGAGCGGACGCGCTCGTGAACCAGGCAATTGACCGCAGATAAAAAAGCTGACCCGCGGGTCAGCTTTTTGTTGCGCGCTTGCAGTGGACAGGAAAACCGATAAGCCGAATTTTGTTCCGGTTCTGCCGTAGCAAAACCGGCGGCAATCATCTATCTGGACGCGCAGTTGCCTGCGCGTTCTAACGGGCTACCATTTATGCGCCCTTTCACCGGGTAGGGTTTACCTCTTTTCGCGCGTCACCGCGCGAACGCGTGGGCTTTTACCCCACGATTTCAACCTTGCCTGTGCCCGCCTCATCGGCGGGCCATCGGCGGTATGCTTTCTGTTGCACGTGCCCTGGCTTGGTATTCCTATGAGAATTCTCGAGAGACTCCTCATAGAACTACGTATACC
>JACOVK010000085.1 GCA_016177305.1 Parcubacteria group bacterium
CCCGCGGCAAGAAGGTGCGTCCCCGCGCACAACATGGGGTTATGGTCTCTCTCTTCCTTGAACGCGTCTACCAGGCCAAACTCCTTGATTCGGCTCCATGCCACTTCTGCGGCCAGGACATGGTGCAGGAGCTGCACGCGGAACTGCGACGCGAGCGTGATAAAGGCCAGCTGCACCAAAGCGACTTCCGCACTCTGCTCCACCTCGCGCGGCACCGGCACCAGACCCTCGGCCCTGAATGCCTCCAAGGTGGACTCAAGGATGGCGCGGACCGGGTCATCGGATCCGGAAGTAGTCAGTGCCTGGGTGGGCTCGACCACAACCGGATGTGCTGGAGGGCTTGCCGGAGCAGAAACCGGTTCGGCCGACCTCTTGGCGTCCTTTCCGCGCACGACTTCAGTTCCCTCGGATATGAGGAATTCGCGGACCAGCCCAGTAACTCTGGGTCCTATCAAGGCCTCGCTGTCCCCGGTAACCTGCCGCTTGCGCGCGGTGAGTGCCCTTCCCGCAACACCACCATGGGCCTTGACATCTCTCCGAAGCTCGTCCGGCGTCCGGTACCCCAATACCGCAAACCCTTTCTTTTTTTGAAGGTATTGCCAGGTGAATTTGCTCGGTGACATGTCTCTGCCTCCTTTGCCGTTATTGGTGGCGGGTTCAGTTGGCGGCTTTTGCCTGTCCGTCACGCTTCGCAGGGGGTCGTCCTGCAGGTTGCCGCGGTACTCGTCAAACACGAGCGCATACTCAAGGCAGAGGTCGCGCAGTTCCCGGTTTTTGGCCAACTGCGCCAACGCCCGTTCCAAGTTGCCGTGGTTCGCGTGCGCCAGTTCGGCCAGCTTGTCAACCACATCGCCCGGAAAGCGAACACCCCAGCCGCTGACCTCGGGAAACGCGCCAATCCGCTTCCATGCGGACCTGGCCTGCGTGAGCGGCAGCTTGGTGTTCGGGTGCACGTGCGCGAGTGATTGCGAGCACGCCCACAGCGCCGGGTAGTGCCTGCGGACGGTTCCGAACAGCGGATCCCCAACCAAATCAAGCGTGCGCAATGCCTCTTCTAGCGCCCTGCCGAAAACAGGGCCCAGGCACTCGGTGAAGCTGTCCGCAGACCCAAACGGGTCGGCGGGCGGCTTCTTCATGTAAGAGCGTGCGTCCATGATTCGCTTCCAGAGCCCATCCCGCGCTTCCATGATCATTTGGCGCAAGCTCTTGGAGCCGCCAAGGGAACGCGCGGTGCTTGCGGATGCAGTATCACCGCGTTCCGGCACCACGGGCCCGTCGCGCTCTTCCGGCTCCGGCGGAACTACTCCCTCAACCAAAAAGTAGTTCCCGAGCCTACTGCCCTGTTTCCGGTACTCAAGGTACCCGGCTTGGGCAAGCTCGCCCATGAGCCGGGAAACGTCCGGCGGAGAAATGTCTATGCCGACACCGATGAGCCGCTCGCGGAACGTGGTGGGGCTGATATACTGCTCCGGCGCCGCGAACGAAAAGAGTATCCGAAACGCCTCTGTAAGGCTAATATGCTGAACCTCTGTCATGACTCCCTCCTTCCTGGGTGCTGGCAGTCTCGCGTGAGAATGGGGATGGCAATATCCTTTGTGTATAGAGTCGTTTTCAATGAAATGAACAAATGGAAATCAGATTACCACAATATCTGGATTAAGGCAACAAAAAAGTAGCCGCCACAGACCTAATGCCCATGGCGGCTAGACTGCTACGCGCTCGCGCGCGTCAGCAGCTTGTGCGATTGCTTCTACCTCCCACTCTTTGATCTGCCCGTGCAGTTCCCAGGATACCTCATAGGGAATCGGGGCGCGGCCGAGCTGCGTGGTGAGCCGGTCAATGGCCGCAAGTACCGCAATGTCCGTTTCCTGGTCAATGGCCCAGGGTACATGGAGCGAACCGTTGCCGTTGTGTTCGGCCTGAATCCAATCCACGCCTTTGAGCTTTTCCACCGCACGGGTTCTGAGCTGTGATACCCGGCTCTCCGATAACTCCATAACCTCCGCTATCTCTTTAAGAGTTATCGGAATGCACCCGGCAAGGCCATAGTATAGATAAAGGACCATCATCTGTTGCGCCGTAAGAACGGACCATGCCGTGTGGACGACGAATGTGATATCGGAACGCTCTACTATTGCTTCGTCAGGCCAGGGATCAGGACTCTCTATTGTATCAACCAGCGGCACATCAGAATCATCACCGTCATTACCACGCTCTGACGAGTACACTAGAGCGTCCAAGGACAGCTGGTTTAAGACGAGTTGCTGGTATTTTGCCACATCGTCAATATCCAGACCCCCACCCTGGTCCGCTATCTCCCCTGCGGTTGGCCGCCGCTCTAACACGGCGGTCAATCGCTCCTCAATCTCAACGATGCGCTGATGTTTCTCGTATTCTGACCTGCCCACCAGGCCCCAACGCAGATTGGAACGCAACGCATCCATCATGGCCCCGCGAATGCGCCGGCCCGCGAACGTGGAAAACGATGCACCGCGCGTACCGTCAAACCTTCGGCTAGCGCCGACCAGCGCCTCGTTACCAAGATTAATAAGCTCATCCAGCGGCACGCCGCGCCGCTGAAAATTCATGGCCATACTGACCACATAAATCAAACATGATTCCACCAAACGATCTCTCGCGGCTGAATCGCCGGATTGCGCTCTCGCCTCTAATGCTCGCAGTTCGGCTCCTGAAAGAGCTTGCACATTCATCGCGTACCTGCGCAACTGGCTCACCGCGTCAAGGGAGCCAGTTTTTTTTACTGCCATAACTGGCCCCCTTTCATCGGTTAATGCGAGTGAGTTGGCTTGCGGCGCTTACCGCTGGACCGAAGTCCGCCTATGCTTCCTGGACTTGCGAGCGCCTGAGACTTTGCGGACTTTGTCGGAAGCTTCGGCCCTTCGGCGAGTTTCAAGATACTTTTCCCGAAGCTCTTGCGCCGCAGCCAGCCGATCGGCTGTATCGCCTCCGGCCAACAAGACCAAGAAATCCGCCTTTGCAGGATGGCGCAACATGGAGAGCGCCCGCTCTTTGAGCTGGCGTACGCGCTCGCGCGTCAAGCCCAACCGATTGCCGATCTGTTCTAGGGTCATGGGCGCTGCGCCGCCAAGGCCGTAGTACCACGTTAGAATGAGGGCACCCCGTTCGTCGGACAGGCCGTCCAGCGCGCGGCCTACCTCTCGGCGCAGTTCCTGGCGGTTCAACGCTTCGTCCGGCGGTTCACAAGAATCATCCGGAAGCATCTCCAACGGGCTGCCCCAATCCCTGCCTCTTGCATCCGTCGTACGCGGCTCATCAAGAGAAATGATCGGATAGTTCGCGGCGATGGTGGACGCTACATCATCCTCGGTTCTGTCCAGGTCATCCGCAATCTCTCCGATTCCCGGATCAGACGCGCCCTGCCTGCGCAGGCGCCGGTTGGATTTTGAGATCTCGGAAAGCAGTTGGAGTCTGCTCACCGGCAGACGGACCGTGCGGCTCTGCTCGGCGACGGCCTGGCTAATGGCCTGCCTAATCCACCATACGGCGTAGGAAATGAACTTGAACCCCCTCTTCTCGTTAAACCGCTCGGCGGCCGTAATCAGCCCCAGGTTGCCGGCGCTGATGAGGTCAGAGAGCGGCAGGCCGCGGTTCTGATACTGCTTGGCCACGCTCGCCACGAACCGCAAGTTCGCCGCTACCAGCTCGTTGCGGGCAGCCACGTCGCCGGCATGGATTCTTCTCGCCAGTTCCGCCTCTTGCTCGCGCGAGAGCGGCTCTGAACCCCTGATACTCTCCCAATACTTCGCCACAACGCCAGACTCTTCATCAAGCATTCCGGGAGCGGGCATTGAGACTGCTCCTTTCGCGATTAAGCGTGCACCTGAATTGTCAAGGTACGGACAACGTACTACCCTCCCGTACCTGTTTGCAAACCTACCAAATTATGCTCAAAACCGCAAATCTGCCTATAGTTCGTCAATTTTCGCGGCCAGCACAAAATCCGCTTCAGTCAGGCCTTGCCTAAAATGCGTGTACAAGACAATATCAACGTATTTGAATGAAAACGTAATGTCAGGGTGATGGTTCACCTGTTCCGCGAGCTCTGAAACCTTATCCACGAACGCTTTGGACTCTTTGAAGTTATTAAAACCAAAATGCCTGAACAGTTTTCCGCCGCGGATCTCCCAGGCTGAATCAATCTGTAGCTTGAGCTCACTGACTTCATCATCACTAAGTTTTGGGCCGTGGTCAGGCGCCACTCGTTGTGAAAGTTTTGTCATATTTTTTTACCATCTCCCGGAGGCACCCCCGCCGCCCGACATGCCGCCGCCAAATCCGCCGAACCCTCCGCCCTTGTCCCACCGGTGCGGGCCGCCGCCCATAAAAAATATCCACGGAAACATGGAATGATGCTTTGTGGCGCCATCCGTATGGAGAAATAAGCTCTGATACTTGGTTGATACCAGATAATCAAGCCCTAACCCCGCGGCAATAAGAATCGGCAGCCACCACCACCCGCCGGTTGCAAATCCCGCGATCATGCCGCCTGCTGCGCCAACCACGCCCCCGAGCCACCACGAGCGCGAACGCGCAAACACCGAAGCAAGCCAGATGAAGACGAAAATCAACAGCCAGAAGTATTCGCCAATGAATGACCCATTGTTGCGGCCTTCGGATACAGCCGCTCCAACCGCAACGTCCGCTCCAACCGCTTGCAGCATGCCAATGACTGCCGCGCGCACGCCTCCATCATAATCCTCGCTCGCAAAGTACGGCGGAATGACCGTGCTGATCAGATGCTTGGCCTCAACGTCCGTCAAGTCCCCTTCCAGGCCGTAGCCCACCTCAATGCGCATCTCCCTATCAGCCACCGCAACCACAAACAGCGCGCCGTTATCGTGCCCCGCTTCGCCAATTCCCCACTCTTGGAACAGCGCAACCGCGTACGTTTCAATGGTTTCATCCCCGACTGAATTGACAATGGCAACCGCAATCTCGTTTCCGGTCTGCTTCTGGTACTCCGAGAGCAGCTGCCCCAAGCTCGCTCGTTCCTCCGATGAGAGTACGCCCGCAAAATCATTTACAAATCCCCCGGGCGCGCCCGGAGAAACGTACGCGGCTGCTGAAAGCGGCAGCGCGAGCAAAATTGTCGCGAGCCAGAGCCGCATGGAATTAGCTCTCAAAATCTACTGCCGGAGCCTCTTCCGCGCCTGCGGCCGCCTCAAACAGTTCGTGCGGATCAAACCCGAACGCGCCCGCGATGATGTTGCGGGGAACTTTCCGGATGGCAACATTGTAATCCCGCACCTTTTCGTTGTAGCGCATGCGCTCAACGCTGTTGCGGTTCTAGCTTCCCTCTAGTTCCGCGATCAGGGCCTGGAACGATTCCTGTGACTTGAGGTTGGGGTAATTCTCCACAATCACGAGGAGGCGCGAGAGCGCTGATTCAACCTGGGTCGCGGCAGCCGCCTGCTCGTCAATTGACCCGGCGCCCGCGTACCGCGCGCGCGCATCCGCCAAATCACCGAACACTTTTTCGTCCTGCGCCGCAGAGCCCTTGACCGTATTCACGATGTTCGGGATGAGGTCCAATCGGCGCTGGTACACGGACTCAACGTTGGCCCACTGGGCTAAGACGGCCTCATCGCGGGACACGAGCCCGTTGTATCCGCTCCAGAGCCAGAGCACCGCAAGCACGATGACGCCTATAATGATCCAGGATGCTTTGATCTTTGGCATAGGTTTGATGATAATTTAGTTGATAGTATGCGTTGAGAGAAGCGGCGCGGACGCTCCTTTGCGGCCTCGCCGCTGCGCAAGGAAACGACAATGGCAGTATACCTTATTTTTTTGGATAAAAAAAGAGCCGCCACCCCGCTTGACCATTCCAACGCTTCTGGTATACTACTATATAGAATCAATACCTAACCCATATACCTATGCCAATCGTGAATTTTTCGGTTCCCAAAACCCTTGACCGACGGGTCAACCACATCATCAAAGAGAAGGGTTTCTCAAGCAGGGCCGAGTTCTTTCGGTACGCGGCAATCCATTTTATGGATGTGGTGGAAAAACCATTCATAAGCGAAGATGAGCGTTTTGAGTATTTAACCCGCGCAATTGAAAAAGAGGTTATAGAACAGTACGCCGGAAAAAAGCTTCCCTCCGCTCGGGAGCAACTCGCCGACCTTGACCGATAACGGGTATGTACCAAACCGTTATCGTACCGCACTTCAGGCGCCAGCTTGAGCGGTACGTGAAAAAGTACAGACACCTCGCGCGCGCGGTGATCCACATCTTGGACTCATTTGATGCGCGACAGCACGCAAGGCTTGGAGGCAATGTGTACAAGGTGCGGATCAAGACAAAAGATCTCCCGCGTGGCAAAAGTTCAGGATTTCGGCTCATTGTGCTCGTGGTGGAAGTGCATAAGTATCTCGTGCCAGCCACGCTCTATTTTAAAGGCGACAAAGATACTCTATCGCAAAAAGAGATTAATGACCATTTGAGCGCGGTATATTTTGAACTGGAAATGCAAAAATTACTCAGCAGCAAAACAACCAATAAGCCGCTATCGTCTAATGGTTAGGACGCCAGGTTCTCATCCTGGCAATCGGGGTTCGATTCCCCGTAGCGGTACCAAAAAACAGCGCATCCGAGAGGATGGCTGTTTTTGCGTAAAAAAAGGGGCGCTCGCGGACCGAAGTCCGGGAGCACCCGAGGACAGGCTTGAGGCGCTCTCACGCTACGTCGCCGTATTCGGCGACTCTCTTGTGCCCAAGTGTGGCTAGGTGAGGCTACGCCCACGGCCCGCCCCTACTCATCTGCTTCGTCCACGAAGGTGCTATCAGTACCCTCACTATAGTTCCGGTTGCTGAAAAACGCAAGTACATTGAAAAAAAACGCCAAATGGACTAGTATTACGGACACGATACTACCCGAACATGAACCACGGCATTGAGCCAATTCAGGAGCTCCTCCGGGCCGCGATTGCCCAAAAACGGTCCCAGGCGACCGACCCCTCGGAGCCAAAAGTTGCAATTCCCACGCGCACCGCCGCGGCGAGCTTTGTGTACGAGCGCATGCGGGCCGCCGTGGACTACAAGGAAGAGCACCTCATCCGCCGCAACGCCATTGAGCGCATCCTGCGCCGCATGCTCTCCCAAGCCGCGAGGGAGAGCATCGCCGAGAACCTGGTGCACGAGCTCATCCACGCGCGGTACCTGCCGAACAACGCCGTGCCCCAGCGCAAAATCGGGGAGCTTGAACGGATTTTTGAGAAGTACGTTGCCCTGCTCGGGTTTGCCCAGCTTTTAGACGTCACGGACCGAAACAGCCTGCCGGGTTTTGTGCTCGGGATACTCGCCACGGAAGTGGACGAATTTTTGGTGCCTCCGCACGTGATGCACGCCTCAATCAACGCCATGTACGAGGTGATGGACAAACGTATGCACATTGAGAGCGAGATTGCGCCCGAGGAGCGCGCCAAGCAGATCTACCTTGCAGCAAGCCGTACGCTCTACAAGAACGACGACGACACGCTCGCGTTCCACCTTTTGATGCTCTACTACCCGCGCTGGCATCATGCGGACGGATCGCTCATCCGGGAAGTGGGAGCAAACCTCGGGCCGCTGCGGAAAAAAATCAACGCGGATCTGGAACACCCGCTCAAAGAAAAGTTCATCGCAACCCTGCGCAAGCACGTGGCCTACTTCGCAATTCTGCGCGATAGTATTGTTGCCGACCCGAATGGCGCGTGGCACGACTTGCAGCTCGGAACCCAGGCGTTTGAGCAGCGCATCCGGGAGCGGTGCGAGCAGAACTACAAAGCGTCCCGTTCCGCCCTGCACCGCGCCATCAGGCGCTCCATCGTCTACCTGGTCATCACCAAATTCCTGCTTTTCCTGGTGCTTGAAATCCCGGTTGACTACGTGCTCTTGTCCCACTTTGCAGCCGTTCCCATCGCCATCAACTTGCTGTTCCCGCCGAGCCTGCTCGCCATTATCGCGCTCTCCACGAGGCTCCCGGACGAAAAAAACACGGACCTCATCATCAAAGGCATCAACGCAGTCACGCACGGGCACGGCGAGCTGCTGCAGGTCGCGAAGAGCAAGCGCCGGAGCGTGATGCTCTCCATCATCTTTGTGGCGCTGTACGGATTTTTGTTCGCGCTCTCGTTTGGAGCGCTCATCTGGATTCTGCAGCTGCTTGAGTTTACCGCAGTCTCCATCCTGATCTTCCTGTTCTTCCTGTCCTTGGTCTCGCTGTTTGCGTACCGCATCAGGCTCGCGAACCAGGAATTGATTGTGACGCCGCCCAAACGCGGCATCTTCCGGGCCTTGTGGAGTTTTTTTACGCTTCCGGTCTTGCACGCGGGCAAGTGGATGTCCATGCGGTTTGCCAACATCAACGTGTTCATCTTTGCCCTGGACTTTGTGATAGAGGCGCCGTTCAAGGCCTTCATCAAGGTGATTGAGGAATGGATGAATTACGTGTACGAGAAAAAGGAGGAGATTTAATGGCATCCGGGTTCTGGGAAAACTTGCCTAAGCCATTCTTTGTGCTCGCGCCAATGGCGGACGTGACTGACGCGGCGTTCAGGCGCCTGATTGCCAAGTACGGCAAGCCGCACGCCATGTGGACGGAGTTTGTGTCCGCGGACGGCTTGCTTTCCGCGGGGCATGACGCCGTGGTGAAAGATTTGGCATATGATGAAAGCGAGCGCCCGATTGTGGCGCAGCTTTTTACGTCCAAACCGGACAACATGGAAAAAGCTGCGGCCATGATTCAAAGCATGGGCTTTGACGGGTTTGACATTAACATGGGCTGCCCGGACAGGGCCGTGGAAAAGCAAGGCTGCGGTGCGGCCTTGATGAAAGATCCGAAACTCGCGCAGGAATTGATTGCCGCGGCAAAACAGGGCGCACCCAAACTGCCGGTTTCGGTTAAGACTCGGATTGGGTATCGTACAAATGAGCTTGATGCGTGGCTGCCTGCGCTCCTAGAAGCTGAACCCGCGGCTGTGGCCTTTCACTGGCGCACGCGAGCTGAACTCTCGGACGTGCCGGCGCGCTGGGAACTGGCTCGCGATGCGGTGCGGATTCGTAATGACATGCGGTCAAAGACGCTGATTGTGGGCAACGGAGATGTGTTGTCTTTGAAAGATGCCCGGCAA
>JACOVK010000086.1 GCA_016177305.1 Parcubacteria group bacterium
ACCCACCCTAATGTCTCAATGGTCTGGGCCAAATGCCAGGCATCCGTGAGCCAGACAAACAAACTGCGGCTTCCCAAATACGCCTCGCGAGAATCACCGCTATCGTAATCCCGGTACTTGTTCTTCCAGCTTACTTCCGGATTCCACCACTGCTGGTTCGGCAGTGGCGCAAAAACGCTCGCGCCGTAGTGGAACTGGAGCGTGTCAGAAACGCCCTTGGACGCGCCAGCCATAAAGACGAAGAGTAAAATTAATACGAGTGTTTTATGCATAGGTATACTGGTATCCTACACTCATCGGATTGTTTCTTCAAGCGCGGGCGGCTCATCAATCCGCTCAATATGGAACGTAGTGCGGCCCAAGACCTGGCCGCGGTCAGTTTCAACGGACACCCGCCACTTGCCAGAAGCCACATTGCTTTTGACTGAATAGCCGCGGTACCCTTCTCGCCGGCCGCCGGTAATGCTGAACGAAAGCCGGTCACGCTTTTCCCATGTGCTTCGGGTTTCGTCATAGTAGTACCACTGGTGATAAATACTAGTCCGCAAATCAGTGGGCGCGAAAATGGCGGTGTACACGTACAAACGTTCTCGCGGACCCAAATGCATGGCCTGGCCGGGAACTAAACGATCACGGATGGTTTCATGTTCTCCGCGCAATAGATACCCCCCGTTTGACCGCCTGACCTCGTGGTACGCGCCAGCTTCCCGAAGCGAAAGCGGGATAGGGGGAATGATGTTGCTGAAGTAGAGCGCGTTCATCACCACAAAAATCCCGAACGCCACGTGCAGAATCAAAGTCCGCTGCTTCCGGAGCTCATCGCGCGCTACTGATACGAATCCAGTGTATGCGTACATAAACGCAAGGCTCGCAAGCCCCGCGAGAAGGAACAGCCGCGATTCAAGCCCATTGGCAAGATATGGTATCGCCACCGAGAAAAACGAAAACGTGATGAAATAGTACAAACACAGCTGCACCGCGCCCCGCTCTGCATGCCGCCGCAAGGCTTCGTTCCCAACCATGAGCAAGGCGATGATGGCGATAAACGGCCAGCTCGCGCTAAAGCTCGCGCTGTACCAGTAGAACACGAACGACGCGCCCAAGAGCGCGCCGAACGTGTACTGGATGACGAGCGGTGCAAACAGCCGCACAACCCGCAACCGCACCGAAACGCGGGCTGCGTCGTAGTAGTGCGTGAACGCGATGGCAACTCCGGCAAGCACAAAGTAAACCAATAGAACGGTGAGGCTGGTGCTCACCTGGATGTGCTTGAATGTCACGTAATCAGCCACAAAACCCAAAAAGAGCGTTGCCGGAATCAGCACGCGCTCGTAGGCGCGGTACCAGGCTTTTGTTTTTTGGTAGTGCGAGCGAAACGCAAACATCATATGTCCTTCTCGTTCAACTATACAATGACAGAATAAAAAAGTCTATCAAAAACAAAAGTGGCCCACGCGTGTGTGAACCACTTTTGTCTGGCTCCGGGGGAGGGATTCGAACCCTCGACCTGGGGATTAACAGTCCCTCGCTCTACCGCTGAGCTACCCCGGATAAATTGTCAATAATCATTCAGGCGCCTCATGGTATCAGCTTCCTGGATTTTTTCAAGGGCCTTGGCCTCAATCTGGCGGATGCGCTCGCGCGTAACCCCGAACTCCTGGCCAACCTCCTCCAGGGTGTGCGCGATGCCGTCCCCGATCCCGAACCGCATCTGCAGAATCTTCTGCTCGCGCGGGGTGAGCCTTTCTATGGCGATTTTAACGTGGTCCCGCAGAATCTGCAAGGAAGCGATCCGGTCCGGGCTCACGGTCTTCACGTCTTCAATGAAGTCGCCGAGCGTGGAGTCTTTGTCGTCATCATCCCCCACCGACGTTTCCAATGATACGGTATCCTGGCTGATCTTGCGGATGTGGTGGATTTTTTCCAGCTCCTCCCCCATTTCCGCGGCAATTTCCTCGGGCAGCGGCTCGCGCCCGAGGTCCTGAATCAGCCTGCGTTCCACCTGCTGGTAGCGGTTGATGGTTTCCACCATGTGCACGGGAATGCGGATGGTGCGCGACTGGTCCGCCAGTGCCCGGGTGATGGCCTGCCGAATCCACCAGGTCGCGTACGTGGAAAACTTGTAGCCCTTGCGGTAGTCAAATTTTTCCACGGCGCGGAACAAGCCGATGTTCCCCTCCTGAATCAAATCCAAGAGCGACAGGGAGCGGCCGGTGAATTTTTTGGCAATGGACACCACGAGCCGCAGGTTCGCCTCAATCAGTTTTTTCTTGGCTTCCAAATCCCCCTTTTCCTTGCGCTTGGCCAAACTCACCTCTTCCTCGTTCTTGAGGAGCGGCACGCGCCCGATTTCGCGCAAGTACATCTGGATTGAATCCGCGGAAATATCCGAGAGGTCCAGGTAGCGCAGCAAATCTTTTTCCGAAACCTCTTTCTTTTTAGCCTGCTCTTTTTCCTCTTTTGCTTCGGCCACCGCCAAGAGCGCGACCGAGCCCAGGAGCCCCTCGTCCGCGGATTTCAACTCAATGCCGGAAAAATCCATCTCATCCAAGAGCTCCTCAAACGCGCCGATGTTGGACGCAATGTCCGGAAACGCGTACAAGATTTCGTTTTCCGTGATAAAGCCGCGCGAGCGCCCCTTGTCAATGAGTTTTTTGGTCTCGGCCTCTGAAATGGACCCGAGTTTTGTGGATTGATGGAATGCGGGCGCCGCAACCCGGCGGGCCATCCGGTGCCGCGACGAGATCCGTTTGGCCGGCTGCTGCCCAGCCGCACCCTTTTTCTTGCCTGCCGCCTGCCCGCCAGAGAAGCGGGATGCGGCAGGTGCGGCGGGCCGCATCTTGCCGTGCTTGGCAGCTGCTTTCTTCCCGCCTCCTCGCTTGCCTGCCGCCTGCCCGCCGAGGAGGCGGGATGAGGCGGGGCGGGCAAGTTTAGTTGTCTTCGTTTTTGCCGGCATGTATGGTGTGGTGAAATTCTTGGTTCAATGTCTGCCACTGTGCGAGGTGGCGCTCCATGGTAGCGAGGTCCCCGGCTGCTTCAGCCTGCCGGATGTGGCCGCGGATGTCCGCGAGCTGCTGTACACCGCGGGCGCGGGCGAGCCGGTCCGTAAGGCTCTTAAACTCGCGGCCGCGGTGGTCGGGAGGAAGCCCGGCGAGCTCTTCCGCAATCACAAGCACTTCCCGCGCTACGGATGAATCAAATAAATCAATACGCCCATCATACAATTCCTCTCTCCGTTTGTAAAGCTCCCGAAGCTCGGCGGTTGCGAGTATGGCCGGGTCAAACTCCCGCTTCCCGCGCTCTGCAATGGCAAGCGCAAGCAACCGGACGCTTGAACGCTCCAAGATGCCGGATGAACGCGCCAGCGGCGCGGCGCCATCGCGGGCACCGCCGCCGCGAACGGCTTTAGCGCTCCCCGGTGCAGAGATGCTGTGCTTCCTGTTTTTGTCAAGCACGCCCCGCAGCACGGATTCATCCACTTGAATTAGCTGTGAAAGCTTTTGTAA
>JACOVK010000079.1 GCA_016177305.1 Parcubacteria group bacterium
CACGCCGCCAGCGTTCATCCTGAGCCAGGATCAAACTCTTAAATAAGATCGCCCTTACAAAATCCTCGCGGATTTTTTAAGGGAGATCCGAATAGACGTTTTGCAACTATATCATTGCTCAAGTTTACCCCGGGCTTTGAACCCTGCGGGTTAGTGGTGTTTACCAATGCTTTGGGAAGCTTTGGTAAACATGAATTGTCAAAGAGATTAAAAATGGCCCCGTAAGGAGGCCACACGACAAGATACATGCGTATATGTTGATATTTCTTCAAGAATATATCCTATCGTGTGTCTCCTATAGATTGGTTACTGCTAACTACTTGCAGTATATCGCATAGAACCGGGAGTGTCAAGCCTTGCCTTGTGGATGTTCTGTGGAGTGTTTTCGCCCTCTTTTGCGCCATTTGGCGATCTCCGCGTGGTTCCCGGAAAGCAGGATTTCCGGCACTTTCAGCTCGGGACCGCCATCCGCCACAAAGGCCTCGGGCCGGGTGTACTGCGGGTACTCGCGGGACGGGTCATCGCTGAATGATTCTTCGCGGCTTGATTCGTCCTTACCTAAAACTCCGGGAATTAAACGGCTGACCGCTTCAACGATGGCCATGGCCGCGAGCTCGCCGCCGTTTAAGACAAAGTCGCCGATTGAAATCTGCTCGTCAATGAATTCCGCAACGCGCTCGTCCACGCCCTCGTACCGGCCCGCGATGAGGATGATTTGGTCGTACCTCGTCAAGGCTTGCGCTTTCTGTTGTGTGAACCGTTCGCCACGGGGGGTCAAGAGAATGGTGCGCGTTGTTTTGTCTGATTGTTTAATGTCTTTGATGGCGCGCACGATCGGCTCAACCATCATGACCATACCCACCCCACCGCCGTACGGCGAATCATCCACGGTGCGGTGCTTATCGCTCGTGTAGTCCCGCAGGTTGTGCATATTGATTTCAACCAGGCCCTTTTTTTGCGCGCGTCCCAAAATTGACTCCTTGAGGTAGGAATCAAAAATGTTCGGGAAGATGGTGATGATGTTGAACTGCATGGGGTGCTGTTTGGAAAAATCGCCCCGCCGAATCGGTGGGGCGATTTTTTACGTGATGTGGCAATCAAGCAATCTAGAGTTTGAGATCGTCCACGGCGCTGGTGTCTGCCTCCTCTTCCTGGCGTTCCTGCCGCGGCGCGGCGGACATTTCACCGCGCGGCTTGCGCGGCGGGCGGGTGGAGCCTTCGGGTTCGTGGATTTTGAGGTTTACGCGGGCGTTGTTCTTGGCGCCGACGACTCGGAGCAGGGTGCGGATCGCGCGCGCCGTGTTGCCGCTTCTGCCGATGATCTGGCCCATGTCTTCCGGGTGGGTTTTGAGGGTCAAGAGCACCCCCATTTCGTCAACGGTCCGCTCCACTTGAATGTCGTCCGGGTGGTCCACCAATGACTTGACCACGAAGTCCAGAAATTGCTGGTCTAGTTCTGCCATACTGATTATCTACTTGTAAAACGTGCGCGCATGCCGCCGATGGTGCGCCTGCGGGCTGACGAGGCCCCGCGGTATCGGCGGGAATGCGGGCTCATTCGGAGTATACCATATTTTCGTCCCCAGTCAATCAGCGCGAGGCCTGGGCATAACTAAAACACCCCCGCCGAGACCACCCACTCGTCCGCTCTGCGGACTCGCGGGAACCCGGATTTGGCGGGGGTGTTTTATGCTGTGGGTTTTTCGGTTCCTTGGGGGGCTGCTTTTGGCCGCGCTCTTGGTTCTTTTTTGTTTTTTGGCTTCCAGGCCTGGATTTTTTTGCCTTCCACAACGCCCTGGCTCACCAAAAGATTGTGCACGGTTGCCGAAGGCTTTGCTCCAACAGACATCCAGTACTTGATGCGGTCCGCCTTGAGGTTTACCGTTTTCGGGGTTGCGACCGGATCGTAGTTGCCCAGAATTTCGTTGTGCTTGCCGTACAAATCCCGGCTTGATTCGGAAATCACCACCCGGTAAGAAGGACGGTTCTTTTTGCCGATGCGCTGTAATCGGATTGCTAACATACAAAGATACTATACGAAAACAGAGATACTGTCAAGCAATGCCCGCAACCGCTTTTTCAAGGTCCACGCTCAAGAGCTTGCTCACCCCGTTTTCGCCCATGGTCACGCCGTAGAGTATGTTGGATTGCTCCATAGTAGCCCGGTTGTGCGTAATGGCGATACACTGGGTGTTGTGGGCGAGTTTGGCCAGAATCTGCGCGAAGCGCTCACTGTTTGCTTCATCAAGCGCGGCATCTACCTCATCAAGCACCACGAATGGAGCGGGGTTGGCGCGGATGATGGCGCAGATTAAGGCAATGGAAGTGAGCGCGCGCTCGCCGCCCGAGAGCATGCTGATTGAAGCGACTTTTTTTCCAGGAGGAGACGCCTTAATTTCAATTCCAGTCTTTATATTTCTCGCGAGGCTTTCCTGTTCTTTTTTGGTAAGCCCGGCAACCACGTCTTCGTTTAAGGTTTCCAGCTCGCTCTGGCGATAGAGCACCAAGCTCGCGTTGCCGCCCGAAAATAAGATTTTAAAGTATTCGCCGAACCCCTTTTCTATTTGTTGGAACGCACGGTTAAACTGGCTCGCGATGGTTGCATCCAGCTCCACGAGCGCGCGCTTGGTTTTTTCCAGGGCGCTTTCCAGATCAAGAAGCTGTGATGAGAGGAAGTCGTGCCGCTGCTTCGCTTCCTCGTACTCGCTCTCCGCGTGCTCGTCCATTCCGCCGATCATTTCCAGCTCCTGCTTTATGCCCGCGATTTTTTCCCAGCTTGCTCCCGTCGGTGCGCGTCCTCCCGGATGGTAGTTTTTGATTGCCGCATGCAAGGCACCCGCGGCCTCCCGGTTGAGCTCCTCGCCCACATCCTGCTTGCGGGTTTCAACTTTCGCGATTTCAACGTCCAGCTGGTTTTTTTCGGTTATCATCTGGTTCATCTCGCGCTGGAGCTCCTGATACTTCCGCTGGGTTTCAAACACATTCGTGGTTGCTTTGGATTCGGCGTGGCGCAGCTTATCCACGAGGTTCTGTTTTTCTTGGACATCCTTTTCGGCTCGTTCCAGTTCCTGTTTGAGGCTTGCAATAATTTTCCCAAGCTCCGCAATTTTTCCTCCAGTCCTCCTGGCAGGGGGCTGCTTTTCGTTCAAAATGGCCAAGAGGTCGGCGTGCAGTTTTTTGGCTTTTGGCTTGAGGCTCCTAAACGCATCCAGGGTTTCCGCTTTTTCCATGTCCACAAGCAGGTCAATCTGCGAGCGCACTACCGCTGCCAGCTTTTCCGCATCAAGTGCAGTGGGATGCGTTTTTTCAACTTCTTCAAGTACGGCAAGTTCCCGGGTTACGCCGGCAAGCAAGCCCCCAAGTTCGTTCTTTTTTGCGAGTGATTGGTGGTACCCGGACTGGATTCGGTCGTAGCCGCCGATCTGGGCGGCTTTTTGCTCCAATTCCTGCTTGGCCAGCGCGTTCTGAAGTTCGGAAAGCTTTTTAGTGAGCGAGAGGTGGCTTTTTCCGACGCGCTTTCTCTTGTCCAAAAGTGTTTGCAGTTTTTCCGTTATGCCGTGCCAGAGCGACCCGAAGTGTTCAAGCTGGAGCTTTTGGAGTTCTTTGGTGAGGATGGAGCGCTTTTCGCGTTTCTCTATCTGCTGCTCAAGCATTTTGAGCCGGGGTGAGATCTCGCGGATGAGGCTTTTTATCTGCCCGATGTTTTCTTCGGTTGTCTTGAGTTTCGCTTTCGCCGCATCGCGTTTGATTTGGAACTGCTTGACCCCAGTCGCCTCATCAAAAAAATTTTTGCGCTCAAAAGGCGAAGCCGAGAGAATGGCGTCGGTTGCGCCCTGGCCGATGACGCTGTATGAGCGCCCGCCGAAGTTGGCTTGCGCGAGCAGAAGCTGGATGTCAGAGAGGCGCACGCGCCTTCCGTTGATGCGGTATTCGCTTGAGCCGTCTCGGTACACGCGCCGCTTGATGGCGATTTTTTCGTATTCAATGTCGGTTTTTTTGTCCTCGTTGTTCAAATAGAGCGCCACTTCGGCGAACCCGAGGCGCGCCAAAGAAGCGGATCCGGAAAAAATCACGTCCTCGGCCCGCTTGCCGCGCAGGAGTTTGAGGCTCTGCTCGCCCAGCACCCAGCGCACCGCGTCCGCGGTGTTGGATTTTCCGCTTCCGTTCGGGCCCACGATGGCCGCGATTCCCGGGTTGGCGCCGCGGGCAGCCGCCGGGAATTCCATAGTCGTCTTGTGCGCGAACGATTTAAAGCCTTGGAGTTCCAGTTTCTCTAAGTACATGCGATGTTTTGTTTTTGGAGCGTTTTTGCGGAGATCACCAGCTTTTCGCTTCCAGCGCCGCCGCCGCCGCCGCGGTTTCGGCCTCTTGTTTTGAGGTTCCAACTCCCTGCGCCACCTCGGCGTCACCGAGCCGGACCGCGACCGTAAAATGCTTGTTGTGGTCCGGCCCGCTCTCGCTCACCACGTGGTAGGTTGGGGTGAGGGAGAGCCGTTCCTGCGCCGCTTCCTGGAACGCGGTTTTTGGGTCGCGGTAGAGCTTGTGTTCAAGGATGTGCGCGAGCTTTGCGATGATCCATTGCTTGATGAAGCCTGCCGCCGCTTCGTAGCCCCGGTCAAGGTAGATGGCGCCGATCAGGGCCTCCATGGCGTTTGCCAGAATGTAGTTGCGGGCCTTTGAGTTGCTGTCGCGGCTCTCGCCCTTGGAGAGGTAGAGGTACCCCTCTAATCCGGCTTCCTGCGAGACCGCGGCGAGCGTGGCCGCATTCACGAGCGACGCCCGCCAGTTGGTGAGTTCGCCCTCGGGGTTCGGGTAGTGCTGGTACAGGTATTCGGTTACGGCCAATTCCAACACCGCGTCCCCGAGGAATTCAAGGCGCTCGTTGTGCGGGAGCTCAAACGACGGGTTTTCATTCAAGTATGACCGGTGAACCAAAGCCTGTTGCAAGAGTTGGGAGTTTGTAAAAGTGATGCCTATGGCGTTTTCTAATGCGGAAACGTCTTGCATATAGGGATGCGCGGTTACTCGTTATCTTTTTTGGTAGGCACGTGCGTGTCGTTCGCCACCTTGGGGTGGTTCTGGGCCACCATGTCTTTGTAGATGGAACCCAAGACGCCGTTTGTGAACTTGCCGCTCGCGGCTCCGCCGAACGATTTGGCGAGCTCAATGGCCTCGTTAATGGCTACCTTAGGGGGGATGGAAGCGTCAATCGTCAGCTCGTAGATGCCGATGCGCAACACGTTTCGGTCCACGACCGTAATCTGGTCCAATGGCCACTCCGGCGCGTAGCCCTCAATGGTTTCGTCAATTTGGGGCCTGTTCCGCTCCACCCCTGCCGCGAGCGCGCGCACAAAATCCTGGTCCGCGAGGCCCGGCGCAAGATTAACCAAGTTCCTTTCCATTATCCGCGACAGCGCTGAATTTTGCGTGCCATGAAAATCCCATTCGTACAGGCTTTGCATGGCAATGGTGCGCGCAAGGTGTCGGTTGGACATATCAAGGCTTATGCAACTTCTTTTTTTGCCTTGGCGGCTTTCTGGTACTCACTGCAGTTCGGGCAGAGACGGTGCGGCAGCACTGCGGCGCCGCAGCCTGCGCACGCCGAAAGTTTTGCCGGCTTGAGCGCGTGGTGGGAAGCCCTTCGCCTGCCGTGGGAGCTGGTTCTTCGTTTGGGAGGTACTGACATAGTATGGCTAGTATAGTGAATTCTTTTCCTTTTTGCAAGTATCCCCAAGCTACGCACAGCTTGTACACGAGTTATGGTTATTTTACACGCTGGTAATATGTGATATAGTAGGAATCGCCGTTAACGGATGCTACTCTTATGAACCGCGAGCAACTCTGGCAGGCCACCCTCGGAGAGCTTGAGCTCTCCGTTCCCAAAGTGCACTTTACGACATGGTTTCGTAACACCTTTATCGTTGACTGGAACGAGGATACGGTGGTGGTTGCGGTTCCGAACAATTTTACCAAGGCGTGGCTGGAGAACAAGTACCACAAATCCATCCTGCGCATCCTGCAGAGCATTACCGAGAACAAGGTCTCGCGCGCCGAATACAAAGTGGAGACCAACAGCAAAAAGTACGACCGCCTTTCGGAACGCCTTTCCGCGCCCGCCTCTCCTCCGGATGCGGAGGTTCACCCGGCACCCGCCCTCGCCCGCTCCGGCGCGGCCGTCGCGAGCCACCCGCTCAACCCGAGGTACATTTTCGCGAACTACGTGGTTGGCAAGGGCAACGAGCTTGCGTACGCGGCGAGCGTACGCGTGGCCAAGGAGCCGGGAACCAAGTACAACCCATTGTTTTTGTACGGCGGCGTTGGTTTGGGGAAAACCCACTTGATGCTTGCCGTGGGAAATGAGCTCCTGCGCACCAGCTCCTCCCTTAAAATTCTGTACATCACCGGAGAGCAGTTCACCAGCGACTATGTTTCCTCGCTGCAGACCGGGACGGTTGAGGCGTTCAAGCAGAAGTACCGCACCCCGGATCTGCTGTTGGTGGACGACATCCAGTTCATCGGCGGCAAAGAGCAGACCCAGGAGCAGTTTTTCCACGTATTCAACGCCTTGCGCGATTCGCACAAGCAGATCGTGCTCACCTCGGACCGGCCGCCCAAGGCCATCCCGGCCCTTGAGGAGCGGCTCATTTCGCGGTTTGAGTGGGGCATGATCGCGGACATATCAAGCCCGGACCTTGAGACGCGCACCGCCATTCTCGCGTCCAAGAGCAAAGAGCGGGGAGCGGCGCTTGACGAAGATGCCCTGCGGTTTCTGGCGACCCACATCCAGAGCAACGTGCGCGAGCTTGAGGGCGCCTTGAACAAGCTTTTGGCGCACTGCGAGCTGCACGGCATTGAGCCAACGCTTGCGGTGGCGCGCGAGGTGGTTTCCTCCATCACCCTAAGCCAGCGAAGAGGCGGGGTGAGCACCCGCGAGCTCGTAAAAATCGTTGCCGAGTATTTTGACATTTCCTTGGATGACCTCACGGGCCAGTCGCGCCGCAAGGAACTCGTGGTGCCCCGCCAGATTACCATGTTTTTGATGCGCGAGGAGCTGGATGCCTCGTACCCCACCATCGGCAATGAGCTCGGCGGCCGCGACCACACGACCGCCATGCACGCGTACGCCAAAATCAAGCGCGACTTTGACAGCGACGAGCGCGTGCGCCAGGACATTGGCTCAATTCGCCAACGGCTGTATAATGGATAGTGTACAACTATCCATCTATGTCGCAGGACAACCCGTCCATTGAGGACCTCCTCAAAAAACAAGACGCCCCGCAACCGAACCAGCCCGCATCTGGCAGCCAGGATGAAGGCGCGCAAGAGCAGCTTTCCGAGAAAATAGGGCAAATTGAGCGCGTGGGCCTTGAAAAAGAGGTTGAGCAACAAGCGGCCCAGCTGGGCTTTGGGTACGTTGATTTTGCGACCACATCCATAGACCGCGAGGCCCTGCTTTTGCTCTCCCGCGAAGAGATGGCGGCATTGTCCGCGGCCGTGTTTTTGAACCGGGATGGCGAATTGCGGCTCGCCACAACCAATCCGTCTGATGCGGTTGCCCAAAAGATGGATCAGCTTGCCAAAGAGCAGCACGCGCACGCGGCACGCTATTTGATTTCCGAGGACAGCCTCAAAAAAGCGTTTGAAACCTATGACCGCATTCCCAAAAAAACCGAAATCAAGGATACCGTCTCAATCACGGCGGACGACTTAAAAAAGTACGAGGCTGATGTCTCGGACATCTCGTCGTTGCCCGCAAAGCTGGACACGATTCCGCTTACGGACGTGATGACCATTATCCTGGCCGCCGCAATCCATGCTGAAGCGTCGGACATCCACATTGAGGCGGAAGAGGAGGGCATTAAACTACGGTTCCGTTTGGATGGGGTGCTGCATGATGAGGCAACCTTGACGCGGGAAATGTGGGAGCACATGATTTCCCGCATCAAACTGCTCTCGCATCTCAAACTCAACGTCACGGACAAGCCCCAGGACGGCCGCATCTCCATTGAGCTTCCGGATGACAAACTGGACATCCGCGTTTCAACCATTCCGACTGCCTACGGAGAGAGCGTGGTGATGCGGTTGCTGCGCTCAAGCGCCGTTGGCTTGCAGTTTGAAGATTTGGGCTTGCGGGGCAAGTCGTTCAACGACCTCAAGCGCGAGGTGGAGCGCCCGAACGGCATGATTTTGACCACCGGCCCGACTGGAAGCGGCAAGACCACCACGCTCTATGCGATTTTGAACAAGCTCAATGATGAGGAAACCAAAATCATTACCCTGGAAGACCCCATTGAGTACAAGCTCAAAGGCATCAACCAGAGCCAGATTGAAAAATCACATGACTATGATTTTGCCAAGGGGTTGCGCTCCATTCTGCGCCAGGATCCGGACGTGGTCATGGTCGGAGAAATTCGGGACATGGAAACCGCGGATGTGGCCATCAATGCCGCGCTCACCGGGCACTTAGTGCTCTCCACCTTGCACACGAACGATGCCTCCGGCGCCATTCCGAGGTTTTTGGCAATCGGCATTGCGCCGTTCTTGTTGGCACCCGCGGTTAACGCCATTATCGGCCAGCGTTTGGTGCGCAAAATCTGCGAGCATTGCCGCGAGCAGGTTGCGCTTGATAGCGCCATGCTGGGCCGCGTGCTTGAGGTTGCAAAATCAATCCCCACAAACGCAGGCGCATCCATTGACCCGGCTGATGCCGTGTTTTACCATGGCCGCGGGTGCGCTGGGTGCAACAATTCCGGGTACAAGGGACGAATCGGCATTTTTGAAATTTTTACCATCACCCCGGAAATTGAAAAAATGATTCTTGATGGGAAGGTTTCGGAGAGCGACATCAAGGCATCTGCCCAAAAGGCGGGCATGCTCACCATGGTGCAGGACGGCATCCTCAAGGCCGCGGACGGCGTCACCACCGTGGACGAGGTGTTCCGGGTGACGGAATAAGAGCAAAGTAAAAAGGTAAAAGTTGAATGTACCCCATTTTTGTTTGACAGAAATGTTGTTTTAGTATAAAACAAGGCTAACGGAGGAATGCACCTTTATTGGTCATCAGGAGCGGAGAGGAGAAGCCGCCATGGACGACTCGGGTGAAGGGTTGGAATGGATTGACGCTGTACAAGGGTCGCGCGCTTTCAGGGCTCTGGTGTTTGTGCCGCGGCAGCTGTTTCGGTGGCTGAAGTTCCTGGTTTCCTGCGCGGTGGGTGGTGGTGCACTCGTCTGTCTGGTCGCGCAGATGGCGTTCAGCCGCAGAGCGCGGCAAGAGTTCATTCGCGATCTGAAACGCGAGCCGTTCTGACGAGCAGCCGCGCACAACCAATGACCCGTCCGTAAGCCCTGCCCAGCGCATGCGTTAGGCAGGGCCTTTTTTTGGAAAAAAAGAAGGAGTTCAGCGTTGGGAAAACAACTGAACTCCTTGCGGTGCGCGGAGAGCGGTCAAGGCGACCGTGAGGGTGTGCGGCCGTACTACAACCGCGGTGTGAAGGTACATCAGGGTAAGGCTCGGGTCAGCTTCGGCGAAGACCCGGGCGTCGCCTGCGAAGTTGGCGAAGACCACTTCGCCGTTGACCCGTGCGCGTGCGTTGCACGCGCGGTTCCACACGGCGCCCATGATTATCCAGGCGCCCTTCTCCCACCGGATGCCGCCGGGAGCCTCGCGGAAGCGAGACCCCATCCTGATGGCGGCAAAGCGGTTTGCCGCTGCCCGAATGAAGATCACGGAGTCCTCCTTTCCGTGTGTTGGGCGTGTACTGCCGAGCCCGCGGGTTTGCGCGGCGCTACTGGCCCTCCAGGGCCGCGAGGACCTCATCCAGTGTCAGGATGCGCTCTACGTCCTCCAGGAGCGCGTCTATGATGAAGGGGTGAGCCTTCACGGTGTGGGCGCCAGTGTACTCAAATCCCGGCGTCCAGTTGCCGTCGCGGTCCTTGACGAACATGGCATGGTCTTCTGTGACTACAACTTCCTGCTCCCGCGGCGACTGCCCGCGGGTCTTGTCCCGGTACAGGTATTGTCTCATTATCCACCTCCCCAGTGGATGTTGATTGCATTGGATGGAACAAAAATCACCTCAAGCATAGGTGAATACCAAAGAAATGTCAAGCGAAATCCTTTAGGCTAGCCAATTTTTTTCAGTTTTGCCTGCGCATCTGCAAGCTTTTGCTTTTCCTGTGCAACCACGGCTTTGGGCGCGTTTTTGGTAAACTGTTCGTTCGCGAGTTTCTTTTCCGTGCTCGCGATGTACTGCTCCAGATTTTTTCGCGCTTTGGCCAGTCGGGCTTCTTGCTTGTGCAGCTGTTCCTTGCCGATTTTGAGGTAGATGTCAAACGAATTCGTGTGCGCCCGGACGTATTCCTCTTGTCCCGCGGGCTTGGTGGGCAGTACCTGAATGCGAATTTTAGTCAGCCACTCAACGACAAGCTCCTGTTCCTGAAACAGGTCTTTGTATTTTGCCGTGGTGATGGCCGCGTCCAAAATTTCTGCGTAGGGAAGGTTGTGCTTGGCGCGCAGGTCGCGCAGGGACGTCACGAGCTCCTGGAGCGCTGTAAAGTCTTCTTCAACTTTTGGTTTGCGTAATTGAGGCTGCGCCTTGGGCCACGGTGAGCCAGCCAGAAATTCGTCTTTCGCAGCAACCAGTTTTTCTTTTTTCAAGAGTTGATAAATTTCTTCGGTTACAAATGGGGTAAACGGATGCAGGAGCTTGAGGCTGTCAAGCAGAATGGCTGGAGCGATGGTGTGCGATTGCTGTTTTGAGATTTCTAAGTACCAGTCCGCAAGCTCGTGCCAGAGGAAATTGTAAATTTTTTCTCCGGCTAAGGAGAACTCAAATTTCGCATAGTGTTCGTCAACTGTTATGATAAGATTCTGCAGGCGGGATTGAATCCATTGGTCGGCTAGGGTTAGTTCGTCACCCTGACGGGATGGTTCATTCATCAAAATAAACCGCGAGATGTTCCAAATTTTATTCACGAAATTGCGGTAGCCGGCGATTTTTTCTTCGTAGAGCCGCGTGTCGTTCCCGGCTGTGGTGCCAATCACCAAGGAGAGGCGCGTGGCGTCGGCCCCGTAATCGGCAATCATATCCAAAGGATCAATGCCGTTGCCCAAAGACTTGGACATTTTGCGGCCCTGTTTATCGCGCACCAAACCGTGGAGGTACACTTTTTTAAACGGCGCTTCCCCGAGCGCGTAGGTGGTCGCGAGGATCATGCGCGCCACCCAAAAGAACAGGATGTCATATCCGGTTTCCATAATACTCGTGGGGTGGAACGTGGCCAGGTCCGCGCCTTTCTTTTTATTGCGCTTGATCCAGGAATCCAGAGTATCGTCTTTTTTGGGCGCATCCAGCAAGGTTGAAAATGTCCATAGCGCGGACGAGAACCAGGTATCAAGAGTATCCGGATCCTGGCGCAACGCTTTTGAACCGCAGTAGCCGCATGCTTTTGGTTTTTCAACTGATACTTGCGGATTTTTGCATTCCAGCTTGCACTGGTGTTTGTCATCACCCGAGCAGTACCACACCGGAATGCGGTGCCCGAACCAAATCTGCCGCGAGATGCACCAGTCGTGTAAATTTTCCATCCAGTGATAGTAGGTTTTGTTGAAGCGGTCAGGGATGATTTCTATGTCCCCGGATTTCACGGCCGCGATGGCGAGTTCTTTGAGGGATTTTTTTCTGGCGGGAATTTTTTTATCCACATCAACAAACCACTGCTCGGACACGAGCGGCTCAACCGGAGTATCACAGCGGTAACACACCGAGAGGTTGTGGATGTAGTTCTCGTCTATTTTTTCCACCAGCCCTTTCTTCTGCAGGGCTTTGATGATTGCCTCGCGCGCTTCTGCAACCGGCATGCCCGCGAACGCGCCGCCGTTCTTTGTCAATTTTCCGTCCGGCCCGATGATTTGCTTAATCTCAAATCCGTGCTTTTGCGC
>JACOVK010000080.1 GCA_016177305.1 Parcubacteria group bacterium
GCCTCGCTCTGGAACTTGTCCGGGTACTTGGAGTATTCATCCACCCAAAACGAGCGCACCACCGGGTCCGTAACCTGCTGGATCACTTTTTTCCGGTAGCCTTTGTCCACCAAGAGGCGCATGACCCCGAGCAATGTTGACTCCGGGTACTCCAAGAGAGCGAGAATCGCGTTGCGCAGCACATACTCCAGCCGCGGCCCCCAGGAGTCTGCCCACAATTTTTTGAAAATGCCGATCAGGCCCGAGGCTATCAGGTGCTGGTGCGCCCGGTCCACCTTCTCAAACACGTTGAACGAGATGGGGTAGTCAAGGTCAGCCGGGTTGAAGTAAATCACGTCATTCACGCGCTCGTTGGGGATGTACTCAACCACTTTTTCCACCAAATCGCCGTGCGGATCAACCACGGCAACGCCCTCCCCGTTCTGGATGTCCTGGATGATCATGTTCTCCAGGACCGTGGATTTTCCCATGCCCGTTTTTCCGATTAAGTACACGTGGCGCCTGCGGTCGTCTTTTTTGATGCCAAACACGCGCTTTTGGTTGCGGAAGTTTGTCGCGGCGAGCGCGGTGATTGGCTCTGCATTGTTTAGTCCGAACGGCATACGTGGTACATAGTATACCATACATACAGCGCTAAAACAAAAACCAAATTCCCCCTCCCGTATTCAGGAGGGGGAAAGGGGATGGCCATTGAATGATGAAACCGCTTACGCTCGGATTCCGTCAACCGCAGAGAAGCGGCCTTCCGCATCTTTCTTAAAGCGCTGGTCATTCCCGAGCGCCAAGTACACGGTTCCCTTTTTCACCATGCGCTGCTTGAGCACCTCGTCCACGATTGCATCGCGGGAAAGGCCGGAAGGCTCCTTCTGCAGGATGGAGAAAATAACGTCGGAAACGACTCCCGGCACAAAGCCCCACTCTTTGAGGCCGTAGATGCCGCGCCCAACCAGCACGTAGCGCTCGTCAAGGATAAGCTCGTTGTGCACGGTCGGAGGGTATGCGCGCTTTTCATCAAACCCCGCTTTGTTGATGTGCTCCGCGATGTCGCGGAAATGCAGGGGTTCGCCGTGCTTCTTCATAACCAAGTAGATCTTGTCGCCCATGCGCTTGGGGGTTACGGTGTTCCAGTGCGAAAGCCCCCAATCGCCGAACGGGTTCGGCCGGATGCGGGTCGTTGCGCGCAAGTGCGCGTGGATGGGGTGCGCTTCCTTGGGGTCAAAATTGAAATGCGACTGGTGATCCGCAAACACCGAAGTCTCGCGGAACTTTTGGAGCAGCTCGTCGCGGGTAATCGGCTGGCCGTGGGCTGAAAGAATCCGCTCAAGCTCCCCAATGGTCTGCTCAACGCGCTCCCAGTCCACAAAATCAATGCGCCAGCTTGGGTTGAATCCCTGCCGCTGCTCGCGCACAATGCGGTTCTTGGTGAGCTTTTCAAGCAAAAACAAAAGATGCTTGCAGTAGGCTTCATCGCTCTGCTCGCCCTGCAGTACGTACTCAAGCATGTGCTCTTCGGACATGATTCCGCCGTGCTTTTCCAGCGCAGCCAGAACCACCATTTCAACCGGTTTTACGGTTGCTTCAAAGTAGCTGAATCCGCGGATGTTGCGGATGGCCGCATTCTCAATCTGGCGCACGCGCTCGCGCGTCACCTGGTAGTTCTTGCCGATCTGCTCCAGGGTTTCGTTTCCCTTGCCGTGCAAACCAAAGCGCCGGCGCAGGATGTCCTGCTCGCGGCTCCCAAGCTCGCTGAAGAGCTTGGAAATGATTTCAACCGGATTAAAGCTGGCCAAATCTTCCTCTTGTTTTACGGCCATCACCTTATCCAGGATTGAATTGGTTTGCGAAAAATTGTCCATATAAGTATATTGGGGAATAGCGTATTTTAGCTAATATTAGCTAAAAATTACTAAATTCACCCTCTACATGTCACAATAATAGCACAAAGGGGATAAAACGTCAAGGAACCTGTGCAAAAAAATCAGCACACCTGTCTTGGCATGCTGTTGTACCTTGTTTTGGGAAAAAAGGGAAGCCCTCCCTTAAGATTCAAAGGCTTTCAAATTTGGTGTAGTACAAGGAAAAAGCGAGGAGCGGAATAAGGCGTATTGTAATCATACGCCGTTGAGCACCGCAGCTTTTGACGCAGTAATGCGCCAAATTTGAAAGCCTAATCGCCTCCCCCCACCAGAGTCATGGCAGCAATCGGCGCAATGACCCAGAAGAATACCGCGCCTTCGCCTACGAACCAATCCCTGGTCATCTGGGACAGTTGGCCGTAGTACTCCTCTGGGATGAACGAGAGCGTGATGCTGATTAAGAGCCCCACGTGCAAAATGCTGAACACCACAATCTGCCACCACTCCCCCGGGGCATCGGACCGCGCCAGGGCCCGCAGGATGGCGCTCCGCGAGAGCAGGAAAAACAGCGCCACGAACGCGCCCAGGAAAAGGGCAATCCGGTACATAAACACGTTGTTGGGATTCGCGTCCGGCGGAATCAGCTGGTCCATGAACGGGGCCGCCCCAACCACGGCGAGCGTGATGTAGATGGCGATCAAAATCATGATGATCCGGTCCCGCCCCAGGGTTAAGCCGTACACGAACGAGGCAACCAAAAAGAACATAATGATGAACATGTCCCAAGTCGGGCTCTGGAAGTTGAAGGAAGAGACGCTTGATACCGCGCCCGTGATTATGGCGTGGACGTCCGGGTAGGTTGTGCTTGCAACAAGCATAGTTGATAGTCAGCGGCGTGGACGCTTCAAACGGCCGCGACGCTTTCAATTATACCACCCCATTGACAAAAACAAAAGAAAGGAGTAGATATGCAGTCTTTTTATCAAAAATATTTCGTCAAAAACTCACGCGGGTTCATAATCTCAAACGGCAAATGGAATCTGCGCAACAATGTATTTCCCAAAAAGTGTTGTCTGTCCAGCGTAACCAGCACGTCAACATGCGCGTGGATGGCGCCGATGAGGATGGGAATATCTTTTACTGGAACAATACGTTCCAGCAATGCCGCCACAGGCGGCTCTATCGCAGGTATTGGCTGCACAATGAGATTGCACTGCTGCAGATTCTGATAGTGGCGCCATACGTGCTCAATGCTTAATTTTTTATGAATAGCGCGCTCTGCCTCAAAAAGCGCATACTCCACGGTCATGAGAGTAATGGACCCTGCCTTGGCAAGCTCTAACACAAAACTAGATCCGCCATGTGGGGACCTAGCTGCCGCAAAAAATATATTTGCATCCAAAAATACGTTCATTACTGCCGCATTGAAGCAAGCACCCGCTCTATTTTAACCTTTGTTTCTTCATCTATCGCATCCTCTTTCTCAAACTCCAGAATGCGTTCCGGCGTGTATATTTCAATGCCAAAATCATCCGTGTTCGCGCCACCCCGGAACCGACCCCCCACGTACTGAATCGCTGCAGTAATCTGCTCTCTGGTTACGCCGTATTCCCGTTGAATTTCGTCAAAATCCATGCCGCCCTCAAGCGCGCCCAAAACCTCTTCAACGGTAACGCGGGTGCCGACAATGGTCGGTTTTCCAAATCTGATTTTTTGGTCAATGGTGATGGTATCCATAGTACCCCCAGTATAACAAAAAAGAAGCCCCCGGGCAACCAGTTTACAGCCAGCCCTTGCCCTTGGCGTCCCGAAGATCTTCGTAGAGCTTCTTTTCCTTGCGCGAGAGCTTTGATGGGATGTGGACGTCCGCGACAACAATGTGGTCGCCTTTGGATGATGCGTGCACGTGCGGCACGCCCTTATCGCGCAGCTTAAAGCGGGTACCTGCTTGAGTGCCTGCGGGAATCTTTAGATTGACTGGCCCGTGGACCGTCTCAACCTGAACAGTGTCCCCAAGCACTGCCTGGCTGACAGAGAGCGGCTCATGGGTGATGATGTCATACCCTTCCCGCTCAAACTTCTTGTGGTTTTTTACGCGGACGTGGACATACAGGTCACCCGGCTGGCCGCCGCGTTCTCCGGCGTGCCCAAGCCCGGACATTTTAACGGTCTGGCCATTGTCTATGCCGGCCGGGATTTTGACTTGCACTTCCTGCGGACGTTCGTACACGCCTGCGCCGTGGCACTCGCGGCAACGATGCTCCGCACTCTTGCCCTCGCCCCGGCATTCCGGGCACACAGTCGCGCTCTGGAACGTGCCAAGCAAAGTTGAACGCGTGTGCACAATCTGGCCGGACCCGCCGCACCGGTTGCATGACGAAATCTTGGTACCCGGCTCTGCGCCATTGCCGCGGCACTTGCCGCACTTGGTTACTCTATTCAAACGGATGGCGCGCTCCGCGCCAAACACGGCATCCAAAAAATCAATGCTCATTTCAATTTCCATGCTCTCGCCCTGCTGGGGTCCGGAACGCCGGCGGGACCTGCGGCCTCCGCCGAATCCAAACACTTCGCTGAAGATGTCGCCAAGGTCGCCGAAGTCAACGTTAAATCCACCCCCGCCAAATCCCTGGCCCTGGGCTTGGCGCATAAAGTCATCCCAGTTCATGCCGGTTCCGCCGAATCCTTGCCCGCTGAACGCGGAATCGCCGAACCGGTCGTACTGCGTGCGCTTCTCGGCGTTGCCGAGAATTTGGTATGCCTCGTTCAGCTCTTTGAACTTGGCCTCGTCCCCGCCCGCTTTGTCCGGATGCA
>JACOVK010000088.1 GCA_016177305.1 Parcubacteria group bacterium
ACACAAAACCCGGGTAGATGCGTTCGTCAAACTCGTTCTGACCGACCCGCTCAATTACGCGCACGTCCTGCTCCTGCGTTGGCGCCACGAGACGCCCGCCCACTTTCAATAATTGACGCAACTCGTCCGGAATCTCGCTGAACGCAGCCCCAGCAATAATGCGGTCGTACGGCTCATGCTCATCCCAATGACGAGAAGCATCAGCGATGGCGTACGCGGCGTGGACGCTTTGAGCGGCCTTGACGCTTACGCCCGCGTTTTCAAGATTCTTCTTTCCGAATTGACCCACGGCCTTGTTAATCTCATATGCCCACACATGGCCCGCACCACCCCCTACCCCCTCCTTAGTAAGGAGGGGGCTTATTAGATACGACAACATGGCTGTCTGCCAGCCAGAGCCCGCGCCAATCTCAAGCACGTTTTGGCCAGGCTGCGCATCCAACAACTCCAGCATAAACACCACCGTATATGGCTGGGAAATGGTTTGTGCTTCTCCTATAGGCAGGGGCCGGTCTTCGTACGCGTGATTGACGAGATCAGCGGGCACAAACTTTTCCCGCGGAAACGCAAAAAGCGCCTCATGGATGCGCTTTGACCGCAGCACTCCGCTATCCTCCAAAGACGCAATCAGTTGTTCGTTCGTCAGCATATGATTCCCCCGCCCAAGCAAACTTCTCCATCGTACAAAACAACTGATTGGCCCGGAGCCACGGCCCATTGCGGTTCTTGGAACGCGACTTCATACTTTCCGCCACCAGCGATTTTGACCGTACAGCCGCTCAACTTCTCCCTATACCGAGTCCTGCCTTGATACGCCTTTGACAAATCAGGCTCCTTGCCGGACACCCAGCTCACATCATCCATTATGACTGTTGACGTAAACAATCGCTCATCCTTCGGGTCATTGGTGACTACGAGCTGGTTGCTCTTAAAATCTTTGTCCACGACATAATACGGCCCTTTTCCGCCGATGTTAATCCCGCGCCGCTGACCAATGGTGTACCAGAACAAGCCTTGATGCTCCCCGATTTTTTGGCCGGACACCGTGACAATGTCGCCTGGCTTGTCTTTTATTTTTTTGGACAAGAACGTGCGCAAATCAATGTGCCCGATAAAACAGACTCCCTGCGAGTCGCGCTTATCGTGATTCGGCAATCCGAACTTCTTTGCAAGCTCGCGCACCTCGGGCTTGGTGTATCCACCAACCGGAAACATTGTTTTTGACAGTTGCTGTTGATTCAAGCGGTACAGAAAGTAGGACTGGTCCTTGTTCTGGTCAACGCCTTTTAATAACTGGCGCTCTGATGTGCCTGAAACGCGCGCGTAATGGCCAGTGGCGATCCGGTCAGCGCCGAGCGCAAGCGCTTTATCCAAAAACACGCCGAACTTGATCTGCGAATTGCACATCACGTCCGGATTCGGGGTGCGGCCTGCCTCGTACTCGCGGAAAAAATAATCCAACACCTGCTGGGCATACTCTTCTTCAAAATCAAGGGTATGGAACGGAATATCAAGCCGGGCCGCAACCCGCATGGCATCTTCCCGGTCTTGAAGCCACGGGCACTCCGAAACCTTGAGCCCGAACGTATCCCCAAAGTTCTTCATGAAAAATCCGACTACTGTGTAGCCCTGCTCTTTCAGAATGGCGGCAGCGACCGAGGAATCCACGCCCCCGCTCATAGCAACCGCGATGGTGGTACCTTGATTTGACACATGTCCCCTTCCAGCCTGCGATGAAAGCATAACCGCTACCCCCGCACCACGCGGATGTAGTAGCCGTCCTGGAACCGCTTTTTTGACTCCTCAAACCGCTCTCGCACCTCGGGATAGATATCCGTAACCCGGCGCACGGCGTTATGTACCATCACCAACGGGTCAACTCCCCGAAATTTTGACGTGAGGTGGTAATCGTAGTTCTCGGGGTCAAGGCACAGCTTGAGCTCCTGAATATGCTCCACGTCCGAAAGTGCCGAAAGAATTTCATCGTCCCCTGATGCCCTCATCCG
>JACOVK010000083.1 GCA_016177305.1 Parcubacteria group bacterium
CAAGGCCGTACAGGGCGAGCATCAGCATCCAGTGAAACTCTCCAAGCTCAAACGCCGCAAATCGCAGTGATGACAAGCCCTCTGCAACGCGCATCATGTACTCCAGCAAGAGCCACGCGGGCCAGGCCGCAATCTGCCCGAGCGTTTCAGACGCCATGCCTGCCATGCCAGCAGCAAACCCGAGCGCCATGGTGGGAGGAATCGCGGGTATGATGAGTATGTTCGCAAGCGGCGCCACGATTGAAAGCCTGCCGAACTGGTACAAAATGAGCGGCGTGGTGGTAGCCATGGCAGAGATGGTCGTGACCAGAGCCTCTTTTACTCCGAATAATTCCGGCATGCGCTCCGCATACTTCTGAAGGATGGGGTTGATGTACACGAGCCCCACGGTTGCGAGAAATGACAACTGAAAGCCCGCGTCAAAAATTAAAATTTTTGGATTGACGAGGAGCATCACAAACGCGGTGAATACTAATGCGTTCGTGGCGCGGGACGGCCGGCCGAGCTGGCGCGCGAGCAAGACGAATATGCCCATGATGCCGGCCCTGACCACGGATGCGGTCGCCCCGGTCATAATGACGAAAATAGCGATTGCCGCGCTGATGTACCAGAACGCACGCTTGCGCGAAACTCCCAAAAACTGCATGAATCCGATGATGACCGCGGCAATGATGGTGATGTTGGAGCCGGAGATTGCAATGATGTGCGTGGTGCCGGTCCGGGCGAACGCTTCCAGGAGATACTCCGGAATCCCGCGCCGAGCGCCGACAAGCAAACCTGAAAGGAACGCTGCGTGCGGCTCGCTGATACTGCTGTTTATGGCATCCATGAAACGCGTTTTGACGAACAAGATGCCCGCCATTGCCGGATTGCCGCGGCCGGACTCAAGTTTGGTGATAGTACCTCTCCAGCACACGCTGTAAATGTCGTACCGCGCCAAGTACTTGTCATACGCAAAATCCTCAATCTGCTCCGGCGCTTCTATCTGGCATTTGACTTCAACTAAATCTCCGTACTCATATTCCGGGTACAGTTCGGTTTTGATGAGGAGCCTGCCACGCGCACTTCCCCCTCCTGCATTCAGGAGGGGGTCAGGGGGTGGTTCTGTAATTGACCGCACTCGCACCGTCAGTTTCTGGTGGTCAAGCCGCGCATCCGGCTCCTCTGCCACCACGCCTTGGACGACCACGTCCTCACCGTTGTAGTATGCAATGCGGGACGGGTCGCTCACATCCGGCTGGGCAAGGCTAAACCGGATTGCGCCCAAAATAAAAAAGACCCCCCAGAGGGCAAGCAGCTTATAACGCCGGCGCGACCAAAAAACAACCAAGAGCACAATCGCGGCAAGCAGCGCGATATAGGCATACACAAACAAAACCGCAATGAATGACGCAACACCCACGCCCGCGACAAACGCAAGCAGGCACACCAAAAATATTTTTGACTGCGACATCCGCATGCATTGATTGTAGCTCAAAAAAACGAGGCTTTGAATCCATCCTTGGATCCAAACTCCGTGAAATGCAGAAACAACGGCTTACCTCTTCTCGGCAGCCAGCCATCGTACATACTTTTCCGCAAATTCGTCAAGCTCGCCCCGCAGAACCGCATCCGCGTCAGATGTTTCAAGGCCCGTGCGGTGGTCCTTCACGAGCTTGTACGGGTGCAGGACGTATGACCTAATCTGCGAACCCCACTCCGCGGATTTGACCGAACCGCGGATTTTCCGCTCCTCTCTCTCCCGCTCCTGGGCCTGCCGCAAGGAGAGCCTGGATTTCAAAATCTTAAACGCGGTTGCCTTGTTCTGCTGCTGGCTCCGCTCGTTCTGAACCGAAACCGTGATGCCGGTCGGAATGTGCACGACCCGCACGGCCGAGTCCGTGGTATTCACGGATTGGCCGCCGTGGCCGGACGCGCGGAACACGTCCACGCGGACATCCTCATCTTTTATTTCAACGTCCGCAATATCCCCTAAATCCGGAATCACGTCAACCAGCGCGAACGAGGTGTGCCGCATGGCCTCCGCGTCATACGGCGAAATGCGCACCAGGCGGTGCACGCCTGCTTCGCCTTTGAGCCACCCATACGCGTAGCTGCCCGCGACTTCCAAAGTCGCGCTCTTAATGCCCGCCTCCTGGCCTCCCTGCTGGTCCACGATGGCTGCCGTAAAGCCGCGGCGCTCGCAGAACCGGATCATCATCCGCAAGAGCATCTCGGCCCAATCCTGCGCGTCCGTGCCCCCGGCTCCGGCGCTGATGGAGATTATCGCTCCCCGCCCGTCAAAGGGATTCGTAAAAAAAACAGACAGCTCCAGTTTTGCAAACTGCGCGCTAAGCTCCTTGGCAGATGCGGCAATTTCAGCTTCTAGCTCAAGATCCGGCTCTTTTTCAAGCTCGGCTGCCACATCCAAATTCGCTGCAATATCCCGCTGCAAGCCCTCCCACTGCCCTACCTCGCCTGAAAGCCGCGAAAGCTCCTGCGAAAGCTTCTGGCCGCGCTCGCGGTCCTGCCACAATCCGGGGTCAGACACCTCCCGCGAAAGCTCGCTCGCGCGCTGCCGCTTCTCATCAAGGTCAAAGCAACCCCGCGGTTTCGGCGACCTTCTCCGAAAGCTTGTGTAATTGTTTAATGGTCTCGTGCATGCATTATTCCTGTTCAATAAGGGTCGCCGCAACTTCAATCTCCTCGCCCTTGCGAAAAACGTTGAGCGCAACCGTGTCAGAGGGCTTGTAACGGCTCAAGACTTTTGCAAGGCCGCGATCCAGGGTTACGGCCTCCCCGTTCACCGCAAGGATGATGTCGCGCTCTTGCAAGCCCGCTTTGTCGGCCGGAGAGCCCGGAACCA
This sequence comes from Parcubacteria group bacterium, assembly GCA_016177305.1. Lineage (GTDB taxonomy): Bacteria > Patescibacteriota > Patescibacteriia > UBA2169 > UBA2169 > CG10-46-32. Next base: position 2,846 of record JACOVK010000083.1, read on the forward strand.
CGGCCAGCTCGGTTCGCGCATCTCCAGCCACTATGAGCGCGCCATGATCAACCCCGGTGATGCCGGTTGCTTCGGCAAACTCCGGGGTGATGAGGATGTAGCGCACCCCGAGGAACGGCCGCACGATGCGGCCAAACTCGCGCACGCTCGCCATAGCGCTCTTGACTTCATTGATGGGAATCGCGAACCCGATAAGCTGGCCCTCCCGGGAAACGGCGGTATTGACGCCGATCACCTTTCCGAACAGGTCCAACAGCGGGCCGCCCGAGTTGCCCGGATTGATTGCCGCGTCCGTCTGAATCGCGCCCTCAATGACTTCGGACGAGCCGCGCGAATCTCCGGCAACCACTTTGCGGTTGATGCCGGAAACCACGCCCTTGGTAACGGTGTTGGAAAACTCGCCCAGCGAGTTTCCGATTGCAATCACGGTCTGGCCGATTTTGATGGAATCGGAATCCCCCACATCAAGCACCGGAAGGTTGTCGGAGAGGATCTTGAGAATGGCAATGTCGTTCACGGTGTCGCGCGCCAGCACCGCTGCCTCGTACTTTGTGCCGTCGTTCAAAATCACGGTGTACTCGGCATCAGTCTGGTCCACCACGTGCCGGTTCGTAACAATCATGCCGTCCGTGGTAATGATGAATCCGGTTCCTCCGCCCACTTCCTGCTTTCCTGAGGGAGGCGTCCCGAAGCCGTACGGAAAAGAGAAAAAGAACGGATCGCCAAACGGGCCGATAGGGCCGGCCTGGTTGTAGAGCTTTGAAAGGTCTTGGGTCACTACAATGCTGACAACGCTCCGCACGGCCTGGGACACTGCGTCAACGGTTGCTGAATCCTCAACCACCACCTGGGACCGGACGTTTTCCCCTCCGGATGCGCCCGGCGTTCTGGTTTGGGGCGCCACACCCAAAGACTGCGCCACGAATGGCCACAAATTATTTCCGGCAACCCCGGCCGCGACCGCGCCCAAAACGCCGCCGACCAGGCCGCCGGTTATGGCCGAAACAATCACCACCGCCGCGAGCGGCTGTTTGATGGGGGGAAGAAACTTGGCGAACATAGGGTTATGGCGCGGGATTTTTGTTAAAAATACTGTTGATGAAGCCCGTGCCCTCAAGAATCGTCTGCCCGGTTCCGCCGCCAAGAAGCTCGGAGTACGTGCCGAACAACTGCTTGATGAGCGGAGGCAGGTAGATCAATGCAATGATGATGGGGCCGATGATCAGCACGATTTTAACGACGTTCAAAATTTGGCCGAACAGCAGGTACTTCCTCGTCTTGCGGGTGTGCTCAAGAATCTCCCGGGAAAGCTCAAGGTTCTCGCGCATCATCCTTGCAAGGCTCGCCGGATCGGATAGCGGCAATTCCGGCGCGTTATTTTTTTGGTTTGTTTCGCCGTTTGGCATGGGTGGCGCGTTTTTTAGTTCTGCCGGCCTTGCCGACCAGCTTGTTGATTTCATCGTACAGCGTGTGCACGTCCCGGAACTCGCGGTACACGGACGCAAAGCGGATGTAGGCGACTTTGTCCAGCTTCTTGAGGTGCCGCATGGCAATGTCCCCGATCTGGGACGCTTTGATTTCCGATCGGTTCAGCACGGAGATGTCCCGCTCAATCGCGGCCTGGAGCGTGCGGAACTCCGAGCTCGCCACGGGCCGCTTCTCAAGTGCGCGGGAGAGGCCTGCGGCGAGCTTCTCGCGCGAGTACGCTTCGGTTCTGCCGTCCCGCTTGATCACCGAAAGGTTCAGGATTTCCGTTTCTTCGCGCGTGGAAAACCGAAAGCCGCATCCCCCGCACTCGCGCCTCCTGCGGACCGTATTGTCCAGTTCGGCGAGCCGGGAATCCAATACGCGCGTTTCTTCGTAATCGCACGAAGGGCATTTCATGTTTCCGTGAATCGCTTGCGGCGTGCCTTAGTGCATCTTCTTGCGAATGAACGCCGGAATTTCAAGCGCTTCTTGGTCGTTGGCGCTTTCCGCCTCGCGCTCAAGGCCGCTATCGCGCGAAAGCGTTCCTGCCGATCCGTTGCCCGGCCCGGATTCGCGTTCAAAAAAGACGGCGCGCTTCCTATCAAGCGCTTCCATGCTTTCCAGATCGCGCACCCGGCGCACGACTTCGGCGTCCGCCCGCTCGCGCGTGCGGCTTGACCCCTCAAACCCGGTCGCCACCACCGTAATTTTCACCTCATCTTTCATGTCATCGTTGATGACGGCGCCGAAGATGACCTTCGCGTCTTCATCCGCGGCTCCGGTAATGATCTTGGCGGCCTCGTTGATTTCGTACATTCCCAAATCGCTTGAGCCCGTGATGGTGAACAGGATGCCGCGCGCGCCGTCAATGGACATTTCAAGCAGCGGGCTGTCAATGGCCGCTTTGGCCGCGTCAATGGCGCGATTTTCGCCCGAGCCCCGGCCAATGCCCATCAGCGCGGAGCCGCTTCCGCTCATGATAGCTTTCACGTCCGCGAAGTCAACGTTGATCAAGCCCGGAACCGTGATGAGCTCGGAAATGCCCTGCACGCCCTGGCGCAGCACGTCGTCAACCACAGAAAACGCGTCCAAGAGCGATGTCTTCTTGTCAATCACCGCGAGCAGCCGGTCGTTGGGGATGGTGATGATGGTGTCAACTTTTTCAACCAGCTCTTCCAGCCCCGCCTCCGCGATGTTCCGGCGCTGCTGGCCCTCAAACATGAACGGCTTGGTCACGATGGCTACGGTAAGCGCGCCCAAATCCCGGGCAATGTCCGCGACGACCGGGGCGGCTCCGGTGCCGGTTCCCCCGCCCAAACCGCAGGTGATGAACACCATATCCGTATCCTTGAGAATGTCTTTGATTTCGTCTTGGGTTTCTTCCGCGCTCTTGCGCCCCAAATCCGGATTCATTCCCGCGCCCAGGCCCCGCGTCACGGTCTGGCCGATATGCAGCTTGGTCTGCGCCTTGTTGTGGTGCAAGGCCTGCGCGTCCGTGTTAACCGCCACAAACTCAACCCCCCGGATGCGCTCTTCAATCATCCGGTTCACGGCCGAGCTCCCTCCTCCCCCCACGCCAATCACCTTTATTTTGGCAAAGGTCTCTATGTCTGGTTTGATTTCCATACCATTATCCTCGTTTACCCCCGCGTACGCGGGGGTTGCTTGCCGAATTTTGTTTTACGGTAATGCTACGATTTAAAAATTCGCACCATGGACCGCACCTGTTCGCTGATAAGGCGCAAGCCGCTCCAGCCTTGCATCCCCCCCGAACCGAACGGCCGGCCCGAGGGCTCAAGGTTTGCGTGCCCCCAGAGCACGAGCCCGCAGGCCGTGGTGTAGGCCGGACTCGCAAGCTTGTCAATGGCAGAGCGCACGCCCGACGGCACCCCGATTCCCGCAGGAAGCCGGAACACGCGCTTCGCGACCTCAATGAGCCCGGGAAGTTCGGCAGCAGCGCCGGAAAGGATGACGCCCGCGGGCAGCTTGCCGGATCGTCCCACGGAACGCAACTCCTTGTCCACCATGCTGAAAATCTCTTCCACCCGCGCTTCAATGATTTCGGCGAGGTACTTCCGGGAAAACGACCCCTCTTCGCGCTCGTCCAGGTTCGCAAGCTGGATTTCGTCCGTGCTGCGGCCGAGTCCGGAGAGCGTTGCGCCGTACTGCACTTTGATGGCTTCGGCGATGTCAATGTTGGTGCGCAACCCGATGGCAATGTCGTTCGTGATGTGCGAAGCGCCCACCGGAAGCACGCGCACCAGCATAATATCCCCCTCTTCAAAAACCAGAATGCTGGTGGTCGCGGCTCCGATGTTCACCAGAGCGGCGCCCAAATCCTTCTGCCGATCCGAAAGCGTGGCCTCGGCGGAAGCGAGCGACGAGAGCACCAAATCGTCAATCGCAAAGCCCGCGAGCCCTACCGCCTTGGTGAGATTTTTGATGTGGCTCGTCTGCCCTTCAATGATCTGCGCCTCCACCTCAAGCCGGACGCCGTTCATGCCGATGGGGTCTTTTATATCGGTCTGGTTGTCAATGGAAAAACGCCGCGGCAGCACGTGGATAATTTCGTAATTCGGAGGCACGCTTACGGCCTGGGCGGCCTCCAGCACGCGCTCCACGTCATCTTCCCGAATCTCGCCGTCCGCGCGCCCAATCGCGACGACCCCTTTTGTTTCCTGCGCCGTAATGTGGCTGCCCGAAATCGCGGCCACAGCCGAAGAAAGCGTTGCGCCAACCATTTTCTCGGCGCGTGTTTTAACCGCAATTATGGAGAGAACCACCTCCTCAATGCTGCGGATGGTCCCTTTGGACACGCCGCGGGATTCTCCCTCCGAAAGGCCGATAATGGCAACCTCGCCCGTATCAGGAGAGACCTCGCCGACTGCAATACGTATCTTGCTGGTGCCAATATCAATGCCGGTTATTAATTCTGCATGGGCCATATGAGTACCTATTAGCTCGCGGGCAAGGGAAATGGAAAAGCGAGCCTTTCCATTTCTTTGGCGCTACGCCGCCGATAGTACCTCAAGTATACAAAAAAAACCATTTTTTAGCAATGGATTTACTTGTCCACAGATTGAACAAATTTTGTGTACACCCTATGGTCGGCCTGTACTCATTTTGTGTTCAGCATCTTTTCAGCAACCGCCTCCATCCGCTGTTCCGATTTTTTTGAGCGGTGATGCATGCCGAGCAGGTGCAAAAGCCCGTGCGCGAACAGGTACGCAAGGCGCTCCTTGAACCCGGTGCCGGCGTCGTTCGCTTCTTTTCGGGCGATAGAGGCGCAGATGACGATGTCGCCAAGCTCGCCGGGATCGGCAGATGCAAACGAGAGTACGCTGGTCGGGCGCGCCCGTGCTCGGTAGCGGCGGTTCAATTTTTTTGAGGTTGCCGCGCTCACGAACGCCACACCGATGCGCTTCCCGCGCATGCGTGCGCCAAAAAATTTTTGCGCGCGGCGGGTGGCTCGTAAAAATGCCGCTCGGGGAATGCGGCCGGAGGCGGGTGCCGCGTTAACAAATACGATCTGCATACTACCTTCCATCCCCGGCCTGCTCCGCAGGTATGTCCGGTGCTGCGGCTGGTGCGTTCACTCCAAAAGCAAAACTTGCATAGAAATGCTCAAATACGTTCGGCCAGCTGATATCATCCCTGGTTCCGCTGTTGTATGTAATGATGTAGATAATGCCGTCTGACGCGGTGTACAGCGTCAGTCCGTCCGGGCTCCACACGGAAGGATGCCCGTCAAGCACGAAAACCTCAAGCTCCACGTTCGCAAGGGACGGCGACTGCCCCCGAAACCAGTCCGCAATCGGCGTATTGAGCGGGTTCTCCACAATCAGGATTTCAAAAAACTCTTCGGAATCAGAGATGAACAGCACCTGCTTGTTGGTCTGGTCTAGGCTGTCCGCGAGCCAGCTTGAGGGGTAGTCAATGCGGTACCCGTACGTCGCGTTGGTGTACGTCGCAAACAAACCGGCCTCGGAAAGCCGCACCCCTGCCGCAAGCGGACTGTATCCGTTGGTAATCTCTTCCAGGTCAAGGTAGGAGTCTCCGTCCGAATCCGCAGAAGCGCTGCTGGTGCCAAAAAGCGTTTCTTCGGCGTCGGTCAAGCCATCGGCATCCGTGTCAGCGCTCGGCACCAAGCGGGTAAACGAAAGCTCGCTTTCCGCTTCCGTTGCCTTTGGCTGCCAAATCACGGCAATGGGACCGCTCGGAATCTTTTCAAGCGCGGTGCTGAATCCGGCGAGCGTCACCTGGTAATCCGGGAACTCTTCCCACTGCACTCCGCGCAAATACGCGGGAAAGATATCCGAACGCTGGTACGATTCCGGGATGCTGGCAACGGAAAGCTCAAGCGAGAGCGGCTCCTCAAACGTAATGCCGGCCGGGTATGCCGAGTACAATCCGCCAAGCACGGTCCCGTCCCCGGGCAACGCGAGGTCGCCCTCCGAGAGCACGGTAACGCCGATACCGGCGCCGTACTGCTGGGCCACGGTTGCGGGAATAGTTATGGTAAGCGAGCCCACAAGTAGGTTGTTTAGGTCAAATGCCTGTCCGCTTGCAACGGTCTCGGAAACTTCCGGAACCCGGTCAATCTCGCTCGGCGCAGCTGCCGGGGCGCTTTGCGAAACATTCGGCCGGACTGCCGGCGCAGCTTCGGGCGCAGGAGACAGAAACACCGCATAGAGCGCCGCGAACAAGCCCGCGAGCGCCGCGAACGCGCCACCCCCGAGTACGAGCACTTTTTTTGGAATCGTGCGCCCGGGCGCGCTCACCTCGGGAAGGTACTCCCGCGGCATAACCGTAAACGTATCGTCCGGAATCTGGACGCCGAGAACTGCCGGCGCTTCGCCGGCTTTTTGCGGTACTTCGCCAGCTGGTGATTTCTTTTTTCCAAAACCAAACATAGTTGTTTGTCGGTTATTCAGCGGCTGCCTTTGCCTTTTCAAAATTCAAGAGCTTCCCCGCTCCCAGCGGGTTGTACCCATTCTGCACCTCTTCCCCGTCCAGGTACGAATCAGCGTCAGAATCAACGTTCAAGGGGTCGGTCCCGAAAATCGCGGTTTCTTCCCAATCCGAGAGGGCATCTCCGTCGCTGTCAACCAACCGGGGGTTGGTCCCCTGGCCGAACTCCTGCGCGTCGCTCAAACCGTCCTGGTCCGTATCAATGGAGGCTGGATCCTGGGGAATGGGGTTTAGGGCGCGGTCAATCTGGCTCTGCTGAAAATCCTGCAAAATAGCGCTGGTGTCCGGCGATGCGCCGCGAACATCAGGCGAAGTAGTATCCTCGGCATCTCTTGAAACCGTGGAAGCAGCGGAGGTGTCTTGCGCCGCAGTTGGCGCGGCAGCATCCTGGGGCGCTCCCAGTTGTAGTGCGGGAGTCGCGAGGTCGGAGCGCCCCTGCAGTACCACAAAAGCGGCAGCCCCGGCACCAATAATGCCCAGGCTCACGAACACAATGATAAACAGTTTTTTAAACGGAAATCCGGCGCCAGCACTGCCTGACGCCTGGAGTGTGGGAATGCCAGGCGCATTCCCGGCAAGCGGTTTAAGCTTGCCGCCCGCGAGCGCGGTGGGCGGGCCCGGAATGGTTTGGGGCGAAGGCTTTGAGGATTGCGGAAGCGTTTGGGCAACAGCATCAGTGCCCGCAAAAATATCTTCAATACCCCTGTTAACGCTTGGTGCGGCGCCAGCAGGCTGCAGCGCATTTTGATTTTGGTGTTGGTCTTCAAACATGCGGATAGTATACCATAAAACTGGACGATGAAAAAGCCCGCATCACGGCTTGCGGTACCGCAGTCCTTTGTCCATGCACGCTTCTGCCGGGGCCTTGTCCCACGCCGCATCAGTGAGCCAATTCCAGCTCGTAGGCGGCGCGTACTCCAAATTGACGGAGAACGAAGCAGTTCCCTCTTGGTTGCGGTAGAGGTACAGATACGCGTTGGTTCCGCTGTCGCACGCGTACCCGGGATTCGCGCTTGCAGTTTTACAACTTACCGGATCAAGCGCGCCAGCGGCGTCATTGCACTGGATGCGCTCGGCCGGGTCGTGCGGCAGTGATGTTCTAAAATCAGACACAAGAGCGGCATCCCACGAAGGCCACGGCGAAAGGCTCAACCCTGGCGCAAACGAGCC
>JACOVK010000081.1 GCA_016177305.1 Parcubacteria group bacterium
CAGGCTCGCCATTCCGGACATCAACTCCGGGGTGGCGCAGGTGGCTGCCGCAGCCGAGCGCCTGGCAACCAACATGCCGGTGCAGGGCACTGCGGCTGATATTATGAAAATGGCTATGATCGCGATTCATGCGGATTTGCCCAAAGTCAGCGCTGGCAGTAGGATGCTCATGCAGGTGCATGATGAGTTGGTTTTTGAAGTTCCCGCAAAGGACGTTTCACGGGTATCAAGTTTTGTGCAGGAGACCATGGAGTCTGTTGCGAAACTGCGGGTGCCTTTGGTCGCGGAGGTGCATAGCGGTCGTAATTGGCAGGAGGCGCACTAGTATGCTCATACTGATTCATGGCGAGGATACGTACGCTTCTCGTCAATACTTGGAAAAATTAACTGATCAGTTTAACACAAAACATGCCGCGTCCGGCGGGGCAGTGGAGGTGTTTGACGCGGAAGAGGGGACCTGGGAGCAGCTTGCGGCGCACCTGACAGCGGCCGGGTTGTTTTCAACCAAAAAATTGGTTATCTCAAAAGGGGTTTTGGAGAATAAAGAGGTTCGCGATTCGCTTGCTGATTTTTTGGACACGCACGAGGTTGGGGCTGATACGAGCCTGGTGGTGTACCACGCGGGTGTTGCGGACAAGCGGCTCAAGCTTGTGCCGCGGCTTGCCCGCGAGCAGTACTCAAAAGAGTTCGCGCTTCCGAGTGAGCGGGAGATGCCTGGGGCCATCCAGAGAGTCGCCCGCTCACTCGGCGCTTCCATTGAACCCAAGGCTGCGAGTTTGCTTGCGGGCATGATTGGCACGGACACCTGGCGCGCCCGGAATGAAGTTGCAAAGCTTGCGGCTCTTGAAAACCCGGTTACTGCCCATTCCGTCACCCGGCTGGTGCATGCCTCAACGCAGGAGAATATCTGGAAATTCGTTGACGCGCTCTCAAGCGGCGATAAAAAAACCGCGCTTTCTCTGGTTGACGCGCAGCTTGCGGCGAGTGAAGCGCCCCAGCAGTTCTTGGGCATGATTATCCGGCAGACTCGGCTCTTGCTTGCGCTGCACGGAGCAGAAGGGTCTGATGCGATGCTCGCTTCGGAACTCAAGCTCAACCCGTTCGTGGTGCAGAAGACCAGGGTCCAGTCCGGGCGTTTTACGGTCAAACGCCTTGTTGGCATGTACCACGCGCTCGCGCGATTGGACCGCGCGCTCAAAGAGACGAGAGGAGAACCCAGGCTCTTGTTTGCGGTGTTGGTTGATTCAATTGTCCGCTAACCAAAAGCCCCGCTGGTGCGGCGGGGCTTTTTAAGTCACTTTTTGGCGGCGGCCCGTTTGATGGCCGCGAACACGCGGGACTTTTTGCGGGATGCCGTATTCTTGTGGATGATGTTGCGCTTGGCTGCCTTATCAATCATTGCCACCGCGCTCCCGGCGAGCTTCTGGGCTTCCTCAAGGTTCCGGGCAACGAGCGCCTTGTGGATCTTTTTGATGGTTTCCTTGATCTGTTTTTCCCGGATCTTGTTGAACAAGGTCCGCTTCTTGGTCTTGCGCAGTTCTTTAAATGATGATTTCTTGATAGGCATAGCGTCAGAAGAAAGAATTAATATACTGGATACTATCTGAACTATGCCATTTTGTCAAGGAAGCCTTCTTGTTTAAGGATTGCTTCCACTTCGGCAATGGTGTCCGAAAGCTTGTTCTGGCGGTTCACCACGTTGTAGTTATAGAACGGAGACTCTTCTTCCAGTTCGCGCTTTGCGTAAGCCATGCGCGCCGCAAGCTGCTCCGGAGCCATATTGGGCTCGCGCGAGAGTAGGCGCGTTTTGATTTCATCCAGCGACTCCGGGGCAATGAAAATCGTGGTTGCGTTGTAGTTTTTTTTATAGAAACGGGTGCCCACAATGTCCGTGTTCGCGATGACAATGCTCCCGTTTGCGAGTTTCTTGTCCAAGTCAGGCTTGTAGGTGCCGTAGTACACGCCGTTGCGGTTGCTTTGGTATTCAATGATGTTTCCCTTTTCAACCTCGCCTTTAAATCCGCCTTCCGTGAAGAAGTAGTAGTCAACCCCCTCCTGCTCGTTGAGGCGCTTGGGCCGGCTGGTCGCGGTCACGAGGCGCACGAAGTTAGGGTAGCGCGCGATAATTTCCTTAGTGACCGTGCTCTCGCCGCTGCCGGTTGGCCCTGAAATAACAACCACTTGTTTATTGGGTTGGTTCATAGTGATGACAGAAAGTCTCGGAGTTCTTTGGGGAGCTCGGAAGTGTAGGTGCGCCGTTCGCCGGATGCATCGTCAAAAGAAAGTTTTGATGCGTGCAGGAATATGCGGCCCAGATCTTTATGCTTGACGCGCCTGTTGGTGTACAGCGCATCCCCAACCACCGGGTGGCCGATTGAGTGCAAGTGTACACGGATTTGGTGCGAACGTCCAGTGTGGAGCCTGACCTCAAGCAAGGTGTAGTTTTTGAGGCGCTTGAGAACTTTGAATTCAGTCTTGGCATCCCGGTCGCCCTCCAGTTCCTGGGTGTGCGCCGCCATTTTACCGGACTTTGTCTGGGAGCGTCCAATAGGGGTATCAATCACCCCGTGCTCTTCATCAATCACTCCATGTACTAACGCAGTGTACTGCTTTTCAACCGAACGGTTTTGAAATTGCTGTTTGAGGCTCTCAAACATTTTTTGGGTTCGCGCTACCACCATCAATCCGGAAACATCTCTATCAAGCCGGTGCACGATTCCGGGGCGGAGCTTGTCTTCGCCCACACGAGCCAACTCCGGATACTTCGCAGCCAATCCATCCGCAAGCGTTGGTTCGTGAATGCCCATTGCCGGATGAACCACCAGTCCTGCTGGTTTTTCTATAACTATGAAATCGCGGTTCTCGTCAATGGCGTTGAATTTGACTGATGCATCAGGTTTGATGCGAGGCGCTTCCTGTTCAATTTTGGAAATTTCAATTATATCACCCGGTTTTGGGGCGTAGTGCGCATTTGTGGGGCTGCCATTCACCATCACTGCCCCACGCTTGATCTGCTTTTGCACAAACGAGCGCGTGGCGCCCGGGAGCTTTGTTGTCAAAAATTTGTCCAAGCGGCTAAGCGCATCGGTTGTTGCGACAGTCAGCTTCATACTTTCTTTATGTACTCCAAAGCCTCGGCCTTTGACTTTAATTCTCCGGAGAGCTGTTTGGCGCGTATATTCTGGAGGATTTCACCCACACGCGGGCCTGCTTGCATGTTCAAAACAGTCATGATGTCTTCTCCGCTGACCAAAGGCTTGGCAAGCTTCAAGCCGCGGCTTCCGGTCTTCCGTTGTATCTCCGCGATGCGCTCTTTCATGCGGTCGTACAGAACAGTCATGCCCAACCCGTCCGGCCCGATGGTCGCAACGCCGTCAATGTACAAAAGTTTTAAGAAGTTTTTGGAAGGGTTCCGGTCGCTGAAAAAGTACCTTTCTATGGTGTCCGGCCGCAGGGTCTCGGGCTCGCCGTGCACCAAGAGCATGTGGTGCGCCACCATCCATACCACGGCGTCCACCGCAACGCCCACATCCGGAGGCGCGGACGCGCGCAACCGTTCCAGCGCCTCTTTGGCGACTTTTGCGCCCACTTCGTCATGCCCATCAAAGCGCACCCTATCCACGCCGTCTTTTTCCGGAGTCTTTAAGGTGTAGGGTTTGCCGATGTCATGGAACAGTACGGCAAGCACCAGCTCCAAATCCGGCTTCTCATCATTAAACTCTTTTTTGAACTCATCGGATGAAAGTTTTGCGAGCGCGAGCAGGGCATGCTCCCACACATCTCCCTCGGTGTGCCAGTTCTCGGGCTGGACGCAGCCTTTCATTTCCAGGAGTTCGGGAATGGTTTCCGCAAGCGCGCCGGTTACATCCCAGCGTTTGAGCGCGGACACCGGGTCTGCGGCAAGCGACTTCAGGAACTCTTCGGCGATCACTTCATAGGGCAGGGCCCGCTTTCCATCAATGGTTTTGTTGATTTTCGGAAGCATGGCTTTGATGGTTGCGAGCGTTTCATCCTCAATGCCAAATCCAAGCTGCAGCGAGAATCTAATGGCGCGCAAGATGCGGGAGAAGTCTTCCTGGAACCGATCCGCGGCTTTTCCCACGCTGCGTATGAGTTTATCGCGCAAATCGTCCTGCCCGTTATGCGGGTCAATGAGTTTTTCATCTATCAAATTATATGCCATGGCATTCACCGTAAAGTCGCGCCGAGCCAAATCTTCCTCAATGGGCAAGCGGGGATTGGTTTTAACCGTAAAGTCGCGGTACATGCCTTGCTTGTGCAAGGAGAATTCGGTGCGCGGCAGGGCGATGTCGTACACCTCGTTGCGGGGACGGCCGATTTCGTTGAACTTCCAGATCCCGAACTGCTTGCCCGCGAACACCACGCGCCCGTGCCGCGCCAAAAAATCACCGAGCTCGTCGCCGGTGATGTTCCTAACCAGGAGATCTATGTCTGTTATTTTTTTGCCGAGCAGTATGTCCCGAGTCGCGCCACCCACCAAAAACACCTCTGTTTTGGGGAATTCCTCCACCAAGGAGGCAAGCGCCGGAAACGCCGTGAGTTTCGGGAATTGCGGACTCATACGGTTTAAGGTCATTATATCACAAAAGCCAGTTTTGAACTGGCCTCTTATCTCTGGTAGGCGCACTGGGACTCGAACCCAGGACCTCCACCTTATAAGGGTGGCGCTCTGACCGGCTGAGCTATACGCCTGCCCAAACAATACCCCAATCACCTCCAAAAATCAATCCGCGAGAAGCTCCCTGATGTACGCGATTGCCTCATCGCTGGTACGCGCTTCAATTTCGCAGGAGACCAAATTGCGCGAGCCGAATGCGCCGAGGCGGGCTAACGCGCGGCGCAGATCCAGCGAAGGCTCGTGCGTGTGCACCACGGCGCGGAACCCTTGGTCAGCAGGGTACACAATGGCAATGGCGCGCGAGTGGGGCGCGTGCTGGTGCACGACATCCAGCACGTCAAGCAAATCTTGCTCACCGGTCTTCGTATGCTCAAAGTCTTCGGC
>JACOVK010000087.1 GCA_016177305.1 Parcubacteria group bacterium
CACCCACCGGTGCGTGGCCCAGTGGAGCATATACTCCTCTTCGCGCTCAAAGAGCTGAAGCCTTGAACGCGGGTACGCGTACCGCGCGAGCCGGGACACAACAACAAGGAAAATCTGCAGTCCGGCAAGCGCCAAAAGAAATTCGTACATTGCGCCTCCTCCTTACGTGAATGGACGAGTGAAAAAAAGGCCGGTACCGTGGCAGCATCACGATACCGGCGTACCAACCTCTGCATGGGACGGTAACCGGAGAAAGTCAGCCCCTGGCTGTGCTGCCCCGTCCCGCCGGCCGCCCTCTAACAAGCGGCCGCGCGCAGAGGCGCTACAAGAGGCCCATCACGTCGCGCATGGTGTAGAAACTGGGCTTCTCCTGCCCCGCGGCCCAGCGCATGGCGCGCAATGCGCCTTGCGCAAACCCCTTGGAGGAGTACGCGCGCTGGGTGACGATGAGCGCGCCATACTGACTAGCGAACATGGCCTCATGCTCGCCTGGCACCCCGCCGAGACGACGAGAAACGATGTGCACATCGTGGACATCACTACGCCGTCCAAATTGTCCTCCCGCACCCGGTGCGCCCAGAAATACAGTATCCGAACGCTGACCCCGGCCGCGCGCAATTGATTCGCCCCACATCCTGGCGGTGCCGCTCGGCACGTCCGCCTTCTCGCCGTGGTGAACCTCCTGGACCCCGGCATCGTGGTTACGGAGCGCGGCCGCAACCTTCTCCACGACCCAGTCACCAACCACGGCCTCCTCGCTGAAGTTCGGAGCTTCCAGCACCACTTGGCCGTTGTCCGCGAAGTTCCGCATGGCCTCGTGCGTGATATCCGGAATCGCGGTTGAGCCGATGACGTGCGTGCGGAAACCTGCTGCCACGGCATCTTTGAGTGGGGCTATGAGGTCATCGCCCTTGACCGCGTAGAACACGACGGTGCTGTCCGGCAAGGTCTCAACAGGGGACTCTCGCGCAAGCGCCGCAAACGAACCGGCAATCACTGCCCCGTGTCCTCCGGTAATCCGCTCCACAACTCCTTGGTTCGGCCTGGTTACCCCGCCGACGAGCACGCAATCGTCAGACTCCACGAGGGCGCTGACCACGGGCCTGCCGAGCTTCTTGCCGTTCGGGCCGACCACGATCACGGGAACTTTTGAACTCGCCACTGCTCACCTCCCTTTCGGGTTGAGGTTGAACAACTGTCAATTGCTATCAAAGACCAGATACTGCAAGAACTGCAGTCAGTCAGTAAACTACGAATCCGCTCACTTGTCAAGCACAATCAAGACCTTTTGGCTGCTCCGCATTTCTTCCTCGGTTACAGCGTCTTTGAACCCCCCGTGCGGCCGGGGCCAGTCTGCGATGGCATTGATGAGCGCGGCATGGGTATACACGAACTCCTCTCCGCGCTTGGTGCCCGGGTCATTGGTGATAAACTGCGTTGGCGTGTACCCGCGGATAATGAGCATGTGGTACAGCGGCCCGTCTCCGGTGAAGTACGGATTCCCGAGCATCCGGCCCGCGGCAGGGACAACCACAAGTTTGTTTGATGAGATATGGCGCTTGATGTTCTCAACGCTTACATCATCATCCAGCACTGCGGAACCCTTAAAATATTCCTGCCAGATAAACGCCACTTCTGCGGCTGTGGTGTCTTCGTAGTACCCGAACGTATTCTGCTCCCAGGCAACCAGTTCTTTGATTGCTGAATCCATCTGGTCCGCTGACAGGGAGTCCCCGGAGAAAAATCTATCAGCCATGATGAGGGACGCTTCTTCGCACGCTTCTTGATAGGGCAATGACCAATCAGCATGTGGAGCTTGGGATTGGAACGGGACCGCGAGATTATATTCGCCACGTACGTCATCCTGAGCGACCGAGGAGTCCGCCGTTTCGGCGGACGACAAGGGAGCCGAAGGATCTAGCTGGCTATCAGAGGACGTTTCTTGATTCACGGGATTGCTTCCCCCGTTTTTCAACGGGGTCGCAATGACATCAGAGTATGGAACAGCCTCCGGCAAATCAGGAGATTGGTTCATATACCAAATACCCGCAATACCTAAAATGACGATAACTGCAAGGATTTTTTTCATAAAAAAGTTATCCACAATTATGTTATTGACTTTCGGTTTTTCTTCGGTTATCATTAAACCATCATCAATCAGCAAACACCTATGGCTACTTCCCTCCTGCAACTCACTTTGGCAATCACCCCGGCGCTCCTGGTCGGCGCGTTCATGCGCAGGGTCACCATGCCCTGGGAAAAGGAAAAACGCCCAAGCGAACGCGCTGACTTGCTCCGCATGCTCGCGCGGGACGTTACGCGCGTCAAAACCATTATGGCCGCAAACATTGCGGCAGTCAACCAAGGCCGCGCATGCGCAGTGTACAGACTCCCCCTTTCCAATTGGAACCGCCTCAAAAAAGACGCACGCTTCCATAAATACGCGGGCGATCCCATTTTCCGGCAGATGATCCGCCAGTTCCACGAATGGGAGCGCGCATATTAATCATACGTATATGACCGTCATCCTGCCAAAAAAGAAACAACAGATTCTTGACTACCTCAAGTCCTATGTCAATGATCGCGGGTACGCGCCCACGCTCTCCGACGTCGCGAAAAAGTTTAAGGTCTCTTCATTGGCCACCATACATGAGCACATGGCGTTCTTGGAGAAGCAGGGGTTCATCAAGCGTACCGGCAACATCCAGTCGCGGGAGCTTGAAATCGTTGACCGCCGCGACAACAACGTGGAACCAACCTTCCTGGAAGGCAGTATGCACGCATTGCCGTTGGTTGGATTGATTACCGCAGGCGAACCCATTGAGGCGGTTGAGAACCGCGAAGCGGAGATCGCGGTGCCCGCGGAGATTACGCGCGGCAGGCAGTGCTACATCCTCAAGGTGCGCGGCGACTCCATGGTTGAATCCTTGATCTCGGACGGAGATCTCGTGATTGTGGAAAAAACCGAGTACGCAAAAAACGGGGACATGGTGGTTGCGGTGCTGGATGACGGAACCGCCACTCTGAAGAAATTCTACAAGGAAAAGAATTTTGTGCGTTTGCAACCCGCCAACGCCAAGTACCAGCCTTTGATGGTTGAGAACGTGATCATCCGCGGCCGCGTGGTGGGTATTATCAGGAAGTATTAATCAGTAATTATATGGTTTCGCGCTTGGGCCGAGCGTAGCGAGGTTAAGCGCGAAACCAAGAGGAATAGGCGGATGAAAGCTGGAGTGGGCTGCGACAGCAGCACACGAAAGCTGAAATCCGACTATAACGACGAGCTGCCAAAACAACCCCCCGATCGCGATCGGGGGGTTGTTTTTTAAAGAGTTCACGAAAAGTGTTGCTACCTCTTTTTCAAGAGCTGTATTTCTTTTTCTGTCAGTGGCCGGTATTTCCCTTCTGGTAACGTCCCCAAGAGAATGGGTCCCATCCGGACGCGTTTCAACCCTACCACTGACATGCCAACTGCGTCAATCATCTGGCGGACCTGGCGCTTGCGGCCTTCGTGGATGGTGATGGAAACGAGATAGCGGTGGGTTCCCACTTTTTTGATGAGCCGCGCTTTGGCCGGGCTTGTTTTACCGGTAGTGATATTGACTCCAGCCTCAAGGCGCTGGAGCGCTTTTTTGAGCAGGCCCGCGCTCCACCCTCCTGGAACCGCTACCACTGCTTCATATTCTTTTTCGTGCTCAAACTTGGGATGCGTCAGTTCATATACCAGATCCCCATCATTCGTTAGAATCAGCAGACCCGTGGTATCAACGTCCAGCCTGCCGACCGGAACCACGCGCTCATGCGTCTTGACGATAGAGAGCACCGTCTTGCGGCCCCGGTCATCAGCCGCGGTTGAAAGCACGCCCAATGGCTTGTGCAATAAAAAATAGGCCTTTTGGCCTTCGGGCCGCTTCTCGGCTCCGTCAACGGCAATCACGTCACGTGCAACGTCAACGCGCGTGCCTAACTTGGTGACCACGCAGCCGTTCACTTTGACGCGGCCGCGAGCGATGAGCGCTTCCGCGGCCCGGCGCGAGCAAACGCCGGCATCGGCGAGCGCTTTTTGCAATACCACTCCCCCCATCTATACCCCCAGC
>JACOVK010000004.1 GCA_016177305.1 Parcubacteria group bacterium
CATCAACCTTTGCCTGCGGCGTGTCCAGGTACATGTTGATCTCTTCCAGAATGGTGCCCCGCTCCCGCTCAACCTCTTCTTTGGCGAACAAGGAGTTGGTGGTCATGTCAGCAAGCATGTCAGCGAGCATGGGAAGATGGGTTGATTCTGCCTTGATGTAGTACCCCGTGCTCTCCTTGCCGGTCCAGGCGTTGTAGTCCGCGCCGATTGAGTCCAGCTCCTTGGAGATGATGAGCGTGCTCGGCCGCTTGTGCGTGCCCTTGAACAGAAGGTGCTCCACAAAGTGCGAAATGCCGTTGATGGAATTGGCCTCAAACCGCGAACCTACTTTTGCCAACACCAAAATACTCACCGCGCGCGTGGCGGCGTTGGGCGAGAGAATGACCTTGATGCCGTTTTTAAGTTTGGTTTGATGAAATGCCATGCTGAAATAGTATCGTTTTTGGGGTAATAGTGCAACGCCCTTAAACAACAACAAACCGATACTTCCTTTTCGCCCACACTGGACCAGCATAGTCCACGCCCACGCGCGGAAGCCGTTTGATGTCGCTTTTTTTGACGACAACTCCCCTATCCTCAATCCACAACCCAGTGGCGCGGTTTGCGGGCCTGTTGTTGAACCGTTTGGTGACGTTAAGCGCCTTGGCGGCCCGCCCGGGGCCATTCATATCGCCTGCTCCGCGAATCAGCACCGCAGCCGGATAGCCCCGAGACCCGGTAACAATGTTCAGCATCCAGTGCATACCATACACCAGGTACACATACCAAAAACCCGCTTCCCCGAACATGGGCGCGTTCCGGAGTGTCTTCCCCTTGCTCGCGTGGGACGCTTTATCCGCGTGCCCGTCATACGCCTCAACTTCGGTGATGGGAAAGCTGATTTCGCGCGACCCAATTCGGCGGACAATCACCTTGCCCAAAAGCTCCTCCGCGACTTTGAGCGTGGAGCAGTTGAAAAACGGCTCCTGCAGTATGGTCTTCATAGGCGAGGCACATCATGCGGCTTGCGCTACTCCAGCACCACCTGCTCACGCTCGCCCGAGCCCGGCAAGAACCGCGCGTCCACGCCCTCGCTCCCCGGAATAATGGCACACGGATTTGCGTCGCGGTACTCTTTGGGAATGGTGATGTCCGCGACCGTCACCCCGCGCGCCTCGTAGTCCGCGAGAATGGCGTCTGAAAAGTGCTCAAACGGCGGGGAAATGGCGGGACGGCTAAACGGCGCGCTCCGCTTCATCCCAATGTCAAAGTTGCCGCCCAAATTCAAGTGCGCCCTACCGATGCGCTCTCCGGCCGCGACGGCCGAACCCTCCGCAAACCCTTCATCCAACAACACATGGAAAAAAATAAAATGCCACTGTTTGATGCCTGTTGGGTTCGGGGTCACCCATACCTGGTAATCCCCTTCTGGTTCGGAATAGGTGACGTCCGAAATCTCCCCGTCAAACGGCGCGTAAATGGGAATCTCTTCTCCGCTCTCGCGCACCGAAGCAAGCGGGGTGATGTAGTGCTTGAGCGAACGGTTGTGCGGCTCCTCTCCCCCCGCAACCGTCTGCCCGCTGTAGCTGTGGCCCATGCAGCTTCGGTACTTGCTGAAGGATGCTATCTGATCAAGATTAAACGGATGCGCCACCACGAACTTGTCGCCGGATTCGCTGCCCGGCGCCGGGGACGCTGCATCAGAACTCCGGCCGTTGCCGGATTCAACCTTCAATTCGGCCGGGCGGTTAAATGCGACAAACCCGGCCGCGAGCACGGCCAGCGCAACGCCAATGGCAATGATGTATTTTTTGGGCATATCAATTAAGTTTCTCCCGCACATACCCCTCAAGCTCCCCAACCTTGATGCGCACCTGACGCGTGGTGTCGCGGTCGCGGATGGTGACAGTTGAGTCCTCAAGCGTGGTAAAGTCCACGGTGATGCAAAACGGGGTGCCGATCTGGTCCTGGGAGTAGTAGCGCTTTCCGATGTTGCCGCGGTCATCCCAGGCTGTCATGAACTTCTGGCGCAGATCTTGATAGATGGTTTGCGCTTTTGCAACCAGCTCGGGCTTGTTGCGCATGAGCGGAAACACCGCAACTTTGTAGGGCGCGAGCTTTGGAGTAAGCCGCAGCACTTCCCTGTCTTCCTCTTGATGATAGCTGCTTGCGAGGACCGCAAGCAAAGTGCGGTCAACTCCGAGCGAAGGCTCTATAACATGCGGCCAGAACGCTTCGCCTGATTCAGTTTTGTATGGGGCTTCCTTAAAGTGATTTTTGAGATCAAAATCCGTGCGGTACGCAAGCCCGTACAGCTCATCCTTTCCGAACGGGAAATCAAACTGGAAATCAATGGTCTTTTTGGAGTAGTGCGCCAACTCATCCTTGGGCACGTCAAACTCGTGCACCTTGCCGGGATTGATGCCGCAAGCCTTGATCCATTCGTGCATTTCTTTGACCCATGCCTTAAACGGCTCCTCCCAGTCTTTATCATCCTTGGGCGCGGGGATGAAGTACTCAATCTCCATCTGCTCAAACTCGCGCGTGCGAAAAATGAAGTTCCCGGGCGTAATCTCGTTGCGGAACGCTTTGCCGATCTGTGCTACGCCGAACGGCAATGCCTTGCGCGAAGTTTGCAGTACGTTTTTGAAATCAACAAAAATCGCTTGCGCGGTTTCGGGGCGCAAATACACGACATTACGCTCATCCTCAACCGGCCCCAAGTGCGTGCGGAACATCATGTTAAACTGAGCCGGGTTAGTAAGCTCTCCCCCGCACTTCTCGCACGAATCGCCCTTGACGTGATCCGCGCGATACCTCTCATGGCACTTTTTGCACTCAACCATGGGGTCATTAAAATTGCTGACATGGCCAGATGCCTCCCAGACCATTGGGTTCATAATCAATGCCGCGTCCAAACCAACCATGTCTTCACGCTGACGCACGAACATGTCCCACCAGAGCGCTTTGATGTTGTTTTTGAGCTCTGTCCCCAAGGGGCCGTAGTCCCAGGAGTTGGCAAGGCCCCCGTAGATTTCCGATCCCGGGTAGATGAACCCCCGCTGTTTGGCCAGGGAAATTATTTTTTCCATGAGATCCGGTTTTTCCATAGGATGGATGTATGATAGCACGATTGCTTGACAAACATCAATCAATATGCAAGAATGGGCATACCTTGAAAAGTTTCTAAACTCTCTCCTTACTCCCGCTCCTTTTAACCTCCTCCCCAGTCCTCATGCCCGCTGGTTCTTGCGTCAGGCTTTTCCCTCATCCGATGTGGATCAAAGGGCTACGCTGGATGATGGCGAAAAACTTGACCGGCTCGGCGGGCCTCCGTGCTCGCCGAGCCTGCTTCTTCTGCCAGCCTCCCTGAATCGGTCCCCGCGTGGTGCCGAGCGACGACGACGGGGCACCACGCCCCTCGCCGATTAGGCTGGCAGTCTGGCTCCTTTCGCCCGCAACGCCAGTTGTGGGAATGACCAACGAAAGGAGCTCGCGCGGAGGGTGCGACGCTGGACGCACCCTCCGCGCTCATCTGCTCTTCATAAACCCAAGGTCGGTTGCCGCCGCGCAAGCAGATCGCCATCTGCTTTCTCCTTAGGCAGCCGACACGCCGGCGGGCATTCTTCATCTCGTGATGTCCGCCGGCACCCTACCCCCAGTCCCCGTTACTGCGGCGACACCGCAGATGCAGAGCCTAGAAGCACTCTGCAATGGGAACTGGTTCGCCGGAAGGCAGGGCTCACACCCCGCACCCTCCGGCATTGCCGGCACTCACCCATCAAGGATCATCTTTGGTGGTGGGGATTGCACCGCCCGCGAGGCGTCGGCAACAGTGGGTGATGCGCATGACTTCGGCCGTGTCGCATCACCCACTCTTTTTTTACCTACAATGTTCCCGCGCGAATCGCGGAACGGATGCGGCGCATCAACTCCAAATAAAAATCCACGTTATTGAGCGTAGCAAGCCGCACTGCGAGCGGCTCTTCGGTTTTAAAGAGATGATGTAGGTACGCCTTTGAGTATGTCTTAAGTTCGCGGACAGGCGATTTCGCATTGATTTTTGAAAAATTTTTTGCGAACCGCGCGTTCGTGATTGAGGCTGATTCATAGCTGAAGCCAGATCCCTCGACTCGTCGCTTTGCTCCTCGCTCGGGATGACGGTCTTGGAAAAAATACAGCCTGCCGTGGCGCGCCTCGCGCGTGGGAATAACGCAGTCAAACAGATCAATGCCGCGCTGTACGGCCGCAACAATCTGTTCCGGCTTGCCCACGCCCATGAGGTAGCGCGGTTTTTCGGCCGGAAGCTCGGGGACCGTGTACTCAAGGACTTTGAACATGTCGCTTGCCGACTCTCCGACCGCCAAACCGCCGATGGCGTAGCCGTCAAAATCCATATTGACGAGCTCGCATGCAGATTTGAGGCGTAAGTCTTTGTGCACTGACCCCTGGACAATGGCAAATAGCAACGCACGACCTCCCCCCAACCCCCTCCTTAGCAAGGAGGGGGGAGTTTGTGCGGCCCACTTCGTGGTCAACTCCACGGCGCGTTCCGCCTCTTTGCGGGAGCAGGGGTATGGCGGGCACACGTCAAGAATCATCCTGATGTCAGAACCAATCACCTCCTGAATCTCCAGCGCTTTTTTGGGGGTAAGCAAAAACTGCTTGCCGTCCAGATGCGAACGGAACCTAACCCCTTCCGGAAGAATCTTGCGGATCTTTGCCAAAGAAAACACCTGGAACCCGCCCGAGTCTGTAAGCAAAGGGCCGTGCCAGTCCATGAACTTGTGCAAGCCATGAGCTTTTTTAAGCACGGACAAGCCAGGGCGCAAGAGTTGGTGGTAGGTGTTAGAGAGAATAATCTGCGCGCGCAACTGGCGAAGGTCGTCCCCGGTTAAGGATTTGACCGCGCCCTTGGTCGCAATGGGACAAAAAAACGGCGTTTGAATTGAGCCGTGCGGCGTTTTAAGAACGCCCATTTTCGCGGACGAACGTTTGGATTGTTTGCGGATAGCGAACATCACTCAATGTTCCCCAAGGTGACGGCATTGCCGAAAAACTCCATGGCCTCCCCGACCGCGTCGTCCGTTACCGAGAGCGTGCTGCGCTCCGCGAGCACGGTGCTGCCGGAAAGCTCGGACGTCGGGGTAACGCTCACCTTGAACTGCACCTCAATAGGCAGCTCCAGGGCCGGCACGCGCGATGCTTTCCAGGTGACGTTGCGCGTTCCCGCGTCAAAGCTGATCTCCCCGACCGCGAGGCTTGAATCGTTCTTCCAGGAAACGTAGCTCGGCAAGCGGGTGGAAAGAGAGAGGTCCCGCAAGCCGGACGTCGTGGGGCCAACAGTCCAAAGGACCGCATACGTGGTTTCCTGCCCTGCCTGCGGCGGATTCGGGCCGGTACCCACCACCGCGCCTTCCGGGCTGCGGTAGCGCCCGGAAACCTCAAACGCCACGTCCGCCAGGATGTTCACGATATTCTCCTCGCTGGTAACGCTCACCTCCTGGTCTCCGAGCCGGGCCTTGACCTCAAGGCCGGCCACCAGCCGGGGAACGCCCGCGAATCCGCGCGGCGGCCGTTCGCTCGTAGCAAGGCTCAAGGCGAGGGAAACACTCGCATCCGGCCGCACCGAATCAAGCGCCGGGGTGGTGGTTGAATCCCAAAACACGTTGCCGGATTCGTAGAACCCCCCGGACGCGGCCGAAAGCGAGCTTGAATCCCACAGGCTCTCGTTCGGCAGCTGCAAGCGCACCACCACGCCCCGCATCACGTAGGTGCCGGTATTCTTGACCGTAACCGAGTAGTCAAGGCGCTCGTCCCACTGCAGCTTTTTCCCCAAGCTCGGTACTGCGCTCACCGAAACCGCGATTGAAGCGTTCTGCACGCTGATTTCTTTTTGCGCGGACACGAGCTCCTCATCGGAATTTTCCCGGACAAGTTTCGCGCCTACCGAGAGCTTCTCCCCGGCAGAGGCGCCGAGGGCCGCGTTGATTGAAACCTCGTACCCCCCGCCTGCCTTCGCGAGCGCGGAAATCGGCCACCGAAGCACCCCTTCTTCCGCGGGCTCGGGGGCAGCGCTTGAAACCGAAAACGCGGCAGGCAGCGAGAGTTCCAAAAACACGGCATCCTGGTTTTCGCCCGCAAGCGTTTCCCCGGAAGCGCGCACCGAAAGCAAAACTTCGGAGCCCGC
>JACOVK010000006.1 GCA_016177305.1 Parcubacteria group bacterium
CAATTCCCCCTCAGGCCTCCATAACAAAATACCCCGCCGATTCGGCGGGGTATTTTGTCTGGGAACCGTTACCCTGGAGGTATCGGCTTTGGCGCCTGATAGTCTCCACAGCACTGTGTTCCACAAGTAAAAAAGAAAGAGCGGATCTCTCTGTGGGGATCTAACGAATCACGTAATGAATCGCTCTATCGCACAGAAAGACCGCAGGAAGTATATCACGCGCACACGGCCGCGTCAACCATTTTTTATTTAGCTTCTGTGGATATCCCGCCTCCTCCCGCCTCTTCGGCGGACAGGTCGGCGGGCAGGCGGCGGGCAAGCCGCGCGAGGAGCGCGGTATTCTTGAGCAGCATGGCAACGGTCATGGGCCCCACACCCCCGGGGACCGGTGAAATCCATGCTGCTTTCTCTTTGCAGGATTTATGGGCGTCACCAGCAATGGTGCCATTAACTTCCGAGGTTCCCACATCAATCAGTATGCACCCTTCTTTAATCATATCGCCAGTGAGCCAGCCCGGCTTGCCCACTGCGGTGATAACAATGTCCGCTTTTTGGGTTTTTTCCGCAACGCGAGGGTCCCCGGGCTGCGCGTTTACCGGGGTGGCGCCGAATGAGGAGAGCGCGTGCGAGAGGATTTTGACGAATGCTTCATGCCGGGCAATAATGGCCGCCTGCTTGCCGTGCAAGGCTTCGCCTGTGGCAGTGATGAGTTGCACTATTCCCATAACCAGGCCAGGCATCATTTTTTGCGCGCCCGAGAGTGTTGCCTGGATGTTTTTCGGGTGAAATCCGTCTACGTCTTTTTTGTAATCCATTGCGGCAATGATTTTGTCTTCATCCAGGTGCTCGGGCAGCGGGAGCTGTATGAGTATGGCGTGAATGTCGGGGTCCTCGTTAAGCCAGCGGACGGTTTGCAGGATTTCGCCGGGAGCAGCATATTCGCCAAACCGGTACAGGTGAAAATCAATGCCAGCCTTTTGGGCGGCTTTTTGTTTGAGCGAGACGTACTTCTCGCTTGCCGGGTCGTTTCCAACCAGAATAACGGCCAGGCCCGCTTTGAGCTTGAGTTTTTTGATTTGTTCCGCAACTTCGGCCTGGATTTGGGCGGCAATCTCGGTGCCTGCGAGCCTATTCGCCTCCTGGGGTAACATAGGTCCAGCCTTCGTAGAGCGGATGGGACTGCGTCATTTCGGCCACTTTGGCACGCACCCCCTCCAATACGTCTTTTTGCGTTGCGTTGTGTAGCACGTGTGCAATCATTTCGCCTACCTGGGTGAGTTCGTCCTCGTCAAAGCCGCGGGTCGTCAACGCTGCCGTGCCAACGCGCAGGCCCGAAGGGTCCATTGGCTTGCGCGGGTCATAGGGAATCATGTTCTTGTTGGTGTAGATGCCCACGGAGTCAAGCAGGGTTTCGGCCTCTTTTCCGCTCAAGCCGGTTTTGGTGAGATCAAGCAAGACCAAATGGTTGTCCGTTCCGCCTGACACCAGGTCAATGCCATTGTTCATGAGACTCGCCGCGAGCGCTTGCGCGTTTTTGACGATTTGTTCGGCATAGTCTGCAAACGTTGGATGCAGGGCCTCTTTGAATGCTACGGCTTTGCCGGCAATTACGTGGTCAAGCGGGCCGCCCTGCAGAAAAGGGAATACCGCGAAATCAATCTTTTGCGCGAGGTTCTTTTTGTTATCCCTTCGCAGCCGATCCTCAATTTTTGAGAATATCGCCGCGCCGCGCGGGCCGCGCAAGGTTTTGTGCGTGGTCGTGGTGACCACGTCCGCGTACGGGAACGGGCTGGGGTACGCTTTTCCGGCAACCAATCCCGCGAAGTGCGCCATGTCTACCATCAAATACGCGCCAACCTCGTCCGCGATTTTTTTGAATGCCTTAAAGTCAAGAATCCTGGAGTATGCGGTGTAGCCCGCCAGAATCACGCGCGGCTTTTCGCGCAATGCTGTCTCGCGCACCTCATCCATGTCAATCAAATGCGTATCGCGCCGCACGCCGTAGGGGACAATGGCAAAAAGCTTGCCCGAGAAATTCACGGGCGATCCGTGCGTGAGGTGCCCGCCCATAGCCAGGTCCATTGCCATGATTTTGTTTCCGGGCTCGGCTAGGGCAAAGTAGGCTGCCATGTTGGCCTGGCTTCCGGCGTGCGGTTGCACGTTGGCGTGCTCTGCGCCGAAAAGCTCCTTGGCCCGGTCGCGCGCCAAATTCTCAATCACGTCAATAAACTCATTGCCCCCGTAGTAGCGCTTGCCCGGGTATCCTTCGGAGTACTTGTTCGTGAGCGGGCTTCCCACAGCCTCAAGCACGCTGCGGGACACCAGATTTTCCGACGCAATCATCTCCAAGCCCGCGCGTTGGCGGCTTACCTCGTTTTCAATTTGTTTTGCTACCGCCGGGTCAGATTGTGCAAGGTGTGACATGTGATTTAGATGAAAAACGCGGACCCCCATCCGCCTTTCTCTATCATACCGCTTTGGAGAGCCGTTTGTCAAAAAAAAGAGGCAGGCGCCGATTCTCGCGAATACAGCGTCTGCCTTAACAGCTTTGGTTCTGGCTAGCCTTTGGAAAGAGCTTCTAGAATGTGCGGCATCCGTGCCTCAACTTCTGCGCAGTGTGCTGTATAGGTATTGGTATCCACAAACCCGATGGCCGTATTGCCTGCAGTGTGCCAGATGGTGGAGCATGCGGCTTCTCTGCCGAGTCCCAGAACCAGTTGTTGCGTTCGTTTCAGGGATCCGGGCTTGTGTGCGACGAGCGCCTGTATTCCCCTAGGACGGGGAAGCATTCCCTTGATCGCATCGTTCGTAACCACCAGGCAGTAGGGAGCAGCCGGCTCATCCGGATGTCCGAGAGAGACAGCAATCGGGTTTCCGTCGGGCACCTTGCTGCTTCCGAACTTCATGACCGATCCGCGCGGCCGTACTCGGTGCGCGTTTGCGGCCGCGGCCAGTACCAGTGCAAACACGCACTGGTGCTCATTGGTTCTTTCCGTGAGGCGCCAGCCGCCTTCTGTGATGCGCCCTGCCAGCTCTTCCAGCACTGATGCTTCGCGCTCTCCCCGCATGGAGCGATCAACCACCCGTTCCGCAACCGTCAGAATGAGCGCGTTTGCCATGTACCTTGTATCGAGCAGCGCCAGGTAGGTTCTTGGTCCGGGATCATCCTCATTCCGGAACGGTTGCAGGAGCTGTGGCTCCGGAATTGGAAGCTTGGTCGGCGAGTACTGGTGCCTCTGGCTTCCGATTTCCCCGGTCCCGTCATCTATGACCAGGCGGTACAGGTAGGGAAGCTTGCTTACCCAGACATGGCCGTGGTCAAGTATGAGGTCTACTACGGCATCCGGCAGTTCAGGCTTCTGATCGCGGATGATCCGGTAGATGTGCGCGCTGTGGTTGCGGTGGTTCTGTTCCGTGATGTCGCCCGCTGCCAAGAGCCCGATGTTCATGAAGATCGCTGCAAGGAACACGTTCACCGCCTCTTCGGCTGTGATGCGCCATCCGAGCAGCAGCTTGAGGTGGTGGACATACAGCACTGCCTCCATCCCGTACCTGAAGATGCAGTGCGCGCTCCGGTCGTCTATCTCCGGCAATCCCCGCAGTTCGCCGAGCCGCCGGCCGTCGCCGTTGAACAGGTCGTGCGCGACCAGCAGCATAACCTGTTCCAGTTCCAGGAGCGCCTCTTTGCATTCCGTGATCAACTGGACAACGATGGGGTCTTTGTCTACGTCCTGTACGCCGACTGGAATGCGCCTAAGGTTCTGCACCAGGGCAATGCACCGCCGCACCAGCAAGGCAACCCGGTCCTGGGCGCGCGCGCCGCTTTGCTGGTGGCCTGCCTTGCGCTCCTCGTTCGCGTGGTCGCGGACTCCCAAGACTTTGGCACAGAGTTCTTTGTGCCGGCCAGCGAGCTCTTTGGGGATGAATACCACGGGTATGTCTGTTACGCGGTATCTCTTGAGCCATGCAACTTGTCTCTCTCCTATATGCCCCCCGGCTGCGATGGGATCGCCTCCACCCTCCCATATATCGGAATTGACCGCATCAACCGAGTATGCGAACCATCCATTTTTTTGGTGCTCGGCGATTTCAGCGGGAGAAACACGCGCGGTCAGCACATGTTTCCGTGTTGATCCTTCACCAACGCCTTCTTCTATGCGGAATAGTTCTCGCATGTCTTTTTGCTCCTTGTATGGGTGTGAGTTCAATTGGCAAGGTAACGTGTTAGCTAAGTGTTTTTATCACTTTTTTATATCCTTGTCAAGGATTTTGGTTGCAAGCGCTGCGGCAAGATGGTACGATGTTCCCATATGAAAGCACGGTACTTTTTGCCTCTGGCGGCCGCAATCCTGATGTTTGCCGCCCCGGATTCTTTTGCCCAAGAGGACGCGGGCTCAAATACTCCAGAGCCGGTAAAAGATTACTTTTCGTTTGTCGCGGAGGTTCGCATTCCCGAGGAAGGGGCGCGGGACGTGGTTGCGTTCGGAGGCGTGGTTAACATCAACAATCCCGTAGCGCAGGACGTACTCGCCGCGGGCGGCACGGTCATCATCCAATCACCGGTATCGGGAGATGTGCGCGTGGCAGGAGGCAGGGTGGTTATTGAGTCAGACATCGGCGGCAACGTGGCAGTGCTCGCACAGACCGTTGAGATCCTGCCCGGCAGCACCATCGCGGGTTCAGTTGAAATACGGGCCCGGGACGTGGTGATTGGCGGCACCATCGCCAAAGACGCGCACATTGTGGCCGAGACCCTGGAGCAGAACGGCAGCATTGGCGGAGAACTTGTCCATGACCTCAAAGCCAGCCCGGACTACGAGCACACTCCGATCGGATGGTTCTTTAGAATCGTGAGCCTGTTCGGCATGCTGGTCGTGGGGCTGGCGCTGGTTTCCGTGTTTCCGAACTCCATGCGAGCGGCCGTGCACGCATCAATCAAAAATCCGGCCAAAGATTTACTGTGGGGCTTGGGCGCGCTCGCGGCAACCCCGATTGCAGTTCTCGTGCTCGCGCTCACCATCATTGGCTTGCCGCTCGGTATGTTGCTCGGCCTCGGGTACGTGGTCGCCTTGTACCTTGCCAAGATTTTGGTCGGCATCATTTTGGGAACCTATTTGCTGGGCGCTTTGCGCGGCCGCGAACAAGCGCAGAAAGCGTCGCTCCTCGGCATTATGGTGCTCGGCATATTCGTGCTCTGGCTCATTACCGGCATTCCGGTGATTGGCGGCATTTTGAAGCTGATTGCAATGATCTGGGGGTTGGGTATGCTGGTGAACCTCAAGATTCAGGCCATTAAGCGATTTGAATCGTAAGCCGCGTATGGACATCAACCCCAAGATTTTTAAGCCGTACGACATTCGCGGCATATACCCGGATGAGGTGAACGAGGAGGCCGCGTACCGCATTGGCAGCGCGTTTGTTGTATTTACGGGCGCGCAAAAGGTCATGGTGGGCCGCGACGGGCGCGTTTCAGGCCCGGCGCTGCACACATCCCTCATCAAGGGCATCATTGAGCAGGGCGCGGACGTACTGGACATTGGCCAGGCATCAACGGACATGTTCTACTATGCGTGCGGGTCGCAGCATTTGCCCGGCATTATGGTGACTGCATCCCACAACCCGGCCGAGTACAACGGATTCAAGCTCGTTAAAGAGATGCCGGACTTGGTGAGCGGGGAGGATTTTTTAGGTGCAGCGTCTTCTAAGACGTTTTCTGCGGCCTCACGCAAAGGGAGTGTACGGCCGTGGGATATTAGAAACGAATACCGCAAAAAAGTTTTATCATTGGCGGATGTGAGCAAGATTCCGGAAGGATTGACGATTGTGGTGGACCCGGCGAACGGCATGGGCGGGGTTGCATACGATATTGTGTATAAGGATATTCCAGTTACGACCGTTAAATTGTTTTTTGAGCCTGATGGCACGTTCCCGAACCACGGGGGCGACCCCACAAAAGAAGAAAACCGGCGCGACCTGTGCAGCCGCGTGAAAGCGGAACGCGCTGATTTGGGGTTTGCGTTTGATACGGACGCTGACCGGTTTTTTGCGGTTGACTCAACAGGCGTGTACGTTCCCAATGACTTTCTCGGCGCTCTACTTGCCAAGTATTTGATTGAGAAGCACGGGGGCGGCACCATTGTGACGGACGCGCTCATTGGCTGGGCCATGCGGGATTTAGTCAGGGAAGCGGGGGGCACGGTATTCATGTCGCGCGTGGGGCACGTGTTCATCAAGCGAGAAATGGACAAGAACAAGGCGCTCTTTGGCGTTGAGAAGAGCGGACACTACTATCTTCCTGATTTTTACTTTGCCGAATCCGCGGTCGGAACTTCGTTGATGCTTTTGGAGATGCTCGGGCACTGCAAAAAATCGCTCCATGAGCTCACTCGCCCTCTGCGCGAGAAGTACCACATGATTGAGCCGGTCAATTTCAAAGTTTCGGATCCGGACGCGGTTTTGGATGCTGTCCGCGAGCGCTATTCGCCAAGTTGTGAGATTCAGGAATTGGACGGAATTTCCAT
Organism: Parcubacteria group bacterium; assembly: GCA_016177305.1. Classification (GTDB taxonomy): domain Bacteria; phylum Patescibacteriota; class Patescibacteriia; order UBA2169; family UBA2169; genus CG10-46-32. Next base: position 6,522 of record JACOVK010000006.1, read on the forward strand.
CATCGCCGAAAACTGGCACGCGAACGTGCGCAAATCAAACACCGAACCCGTGGTTCGGCTGAATGTGGAGGCGTTGGATGGGGGATTGATGGAACAGAAGCGGGATGAGCTTTTGAAGCTGATTCAAGGGTAACTGATCCAAAAGTGATTAGTAAAAGGCATATGCTCCCGATTCAGGAGTAGCTGTAGTCGGAGCCGCATGTGCGACAATTCACCCAGGGAACGCGCAGCCGAGTTACGTCTCGGCTGGTGCGGGGTGCTCTGCTGAATTGTCGCACATGCGGCTCCTTCTTATCGCACTCCAATTTTTTCCCTGACTTCGCTCATGGTTTGTTGCGCGATTTTTTGCGCGCGTTTCGCGCCCTGAATCAAAATTTCTCCAACATGCTCGCGTTCTTTCTCAAGCTCGGTGCGGCGTTCGCGGATCGGTTTCAAATGGCTGATGATGGTGTTCGCAGCCACATCCTTCAAATCAGCGTATTGCAGGGAGCCTTTTTTGTGCTGGGACTTGAGTTCTTTTACCAAATCTTCGCCGCCGAGCGCCTCCAGAATCGCAAACAAATTCTCAACGCCCGGTGATTTTGAACCTGCGTGCGTATCCGTGACCGCGGAGCGGACTTTTCTTTTAATCACGTCCGGAGAATCCGAGAGCGCGATGTAGTGCTTTTCGCCAAGTGATTTGGACATTTTTTTGGTTGGGTCGGATAAGGACATCACCCGCGCTTGCTCGGTCAATAGCGGCTTTGGTTCGGGAAATAGTTCACCAAACGCCTTGTTGAACTTGCGAGCTATGACGCGCATCAGTTCCACGTGCTGGACCTGGTCTTCGCCAACCGGAACCAGATTTGCTTTATACAAGAGCACGTCAGCTGCTTGGAGCACGGGGTAGGTAAACAGCCCGGCATTGATGTTCTGCTTGTTCTGTTCGGACTTGTCTTTGTACTGCGTCATCCGCGAAAGTATCGCAATCGGGGTGATGGTATTAAAAATCCATCCAAGCTCCGTGTGCTCCGGTACCTGGGACTGGACGAAGAGAATGGCTTTTTCCGGATCAATCCCGCACGCGAGCAAATCCAAAGCAAGCTCGCTGATCCGTTCCGGCAGCTTCTTGGCGTCATACGCAACCGTCATCGCATGGTAGTCCACAATGCAGAATATGGACTCATGCTCATTCTGTAAATCAACCCATTGTTTTATAGCGCCCAGGTAGTTGCCTAGGTGCAGAGCGCCCGTGGGTTGTATGCCGGAGAAAATCAGATTTTTCATAATTTCCTGATATTGACGGAAGCGAAGCAGTGGTATATATCTTACGGTAGCAACATTCGCACCTTGTGTCCAACCTTTTACTGGGGAGTACCGGATGAAAAAATTGTTCGCAGGCCCGCTTCCGGGCGGAACGTACGTGCGGCTTGCGTGCCAGCAGTGGCAGCACGGCCCGCCCGTGCCGCTTGACTGCCGCCGGTGCCACCAGCGCCTGGGTTTTGAGCGCTTGCCGCACCCGCAGTCGGTCTTCGTGAAGTACTGCGGCGCGTACTACTGCGCTGCGTGCGGCAGCCTGTTTCCATGGGATCCGGAGAAGGGCAGGTTCCATTTCTGGATTACTGAACTGCCGGATGCCGCTGCCTGGCATGCGCGCGCCGCGCTGGTTGAGTTTCTGGACAGGCATGCGCGCGCCCGTTCACCATGAGAGCCGAGGAATCCCCGGCTCTCTCTTTTTTTTACGGCTTCAGCTCCAAGCTCGCTTACACCTTAAGCACCACGGGCAAGACCATGGGCTCGCGTTCGGTTTCTTTGAACAGGAACTTGCCGAGGTCGTCCCTAAGCTTGGCGCGGAGGTCGCCCCAGTCTTCATTCTTCTTGGGCATCTTTTTTTGGAGGATGCTCTCGGTGGTCTTTTTTACATAGTTGCGGATGTCATGCATCAGTTTTTCGGATGTTTTGATGTGGATGAACCCGCGCGTGATGATGTCCGGGTTGCCCATGACCTTGCGCGTTTTGGTATTAACCTGCACCACCACCACGACCATGCCGTCCGAGGCCATGACCTGCCTATCCTTTAACACCACGTTGCCAACGTCCCCAACGCCCAGGCCGTCCACGAACACGGCGCTCGTGTCCACCTTGGTGTCCGTTGCATGTCCGCTCCTGCCGTCAAACTCTGCGATTTGGCCGTTATCAAGCACCAGGATTTTTTCCGGCTTAAAACCGCTGTCGCGCGCGAGCTTGGCTGCCTCGCGGAGCATGTAGTGGTACGCGTACACCGGAATGAAGTAGTCCGGCTTGACGGTATCCAAAATAAATTTAATGTCCTCGCGGTTGCCGTGGCCGGACACGTGGATGTCCATGAGCTCGCCGTGGATCACGTTGTCGGACTGCCGGTAGAGCTCGTCTTTCAGCTTCTGGATGGTGGCTTCGTTTCCCGGAATGATGGAGGAAGAGAGGATCACGGTGTCGCTCTTCTTGAGGCGCACGTTCTTGTGGCTGCCCGTGATGATGCGGGAGAGCACCGCGTTGCCCTCGCCCTGGGCGCCGGTCGCGATAACCACGACCTTGTCGTCCGGAATATCGTCAATCTGGCTGATTTAAATCAAGGTTCCTTTGCGGGCTTTGATGTACCCGAACGTGGTCGCGATCTCAATGTTCATCTTCATGCTGTACCCGTCCAAAGCCACTTTCTTGTTCAGCCGTTCCGCTGCCTGGATAATCCAGCCGATGCGCTCAATCTGCGAGGCAAACGTGCCGATTATGATCCGGCCGGAAGCGGTGCGGATGAGGGTTTCCAAATTTTTCTTCATCTCGTCTTGGGTTCCGCTCTTGCGCACGTCAATGGCGCCGAGAGACTCCAGCATCAGGATGCTCGGCCGTTTTACGCGCGCGAGGTGCCGGTAGTCAACGATTGGGTTTCCGCTGCGCGCATCCCGCTCCAACGTCCAGTCGCCCGGGTGAATCACGCTGCCAGCCGGCGTTTCCAAAATCACGCCCACGGCATCCATGATGGAGTGCTCAATTTGGAAGAACGCTACCCGGAACGCGCCGAAGCTGAAGCGGTCCGAGAGGGACTTGATGGTGATGGTTTTGAGGCGATTTGACGATTTGGGTTCGTAGTCTTCCTGTCGGTGCTTGACCATGGCGAGGGTCAGGGGACGGCCCACAATGGTTGGGTACCCGAGCCGCGCGAGCAGGATGGGGGACGCGCCGATGTGGTCCAAGTGGCCGTGCGAGAAAATCACGGCGCGCACGTTTTTCTCCTTTCCTTTCAAGCAGGAGATGTTGGGGATGATGTAGTCAATGCCGTGCTGGTCCTCTTCCGGGAACTTCAATCCCATGTCCAAAATTACAATGTCATTCCCGTATTCAAATACGGTCATGTTCTTGCCGACCTCTTCCATGCCTCCGAGCGGGATGATTTTGAGTTTGGGATGCTTTCCGGCCGTGACGCTTGAGAGGGATGCTTTTTGGCCGCGCCCGGATGGCCGTGGAGTAGCGCGGCCGCCCCTTCCGAAGCTTCGCCGGAGGCGGCGTTTGGCTGGTTTAAGTTGTGTGGGAGTCATGTTTTGCTTTACTGATTATTTAATGGTGTCCGCGACCACGGCGCTCATGGAGGCCGGGAACGCGACGATGATGGTGCGCTTGAGGGTGAGCACGAGGTCCATTGGCCACGGCCCCACCTCAATGAGAGAGAGCAACCCTGCGACCACGAGCAACGAGAAGAAGTAGGTTGAGAGCACGCGCTTTACGTACTCGTCCCAGTGCTCGGTGAACGTGCCGCGGTAGTAGTTGTAGTACACGAACGTGCCGATGAAGATGATGGAAATCGCGGCGAGCGTCGCGATGCGCGAGGCGGGCAACTCGTTGGCAAGCCTCCACGATTCCTCGGAGAGCCCCACGGGCACCGCCAGGATGGTGGCTCCGATCACGACCTGCAGCAGGTCTTTGAGCAGGAACTCGGTCCGCAGGGGGTTGGTGGCGCGGCGCAGGATGTCCTGCACCTCGTCGCCGACAGCGCGGGCAACGTCCAGGGGCAGGGTTGCCACGTCCTTGATGGTGCCTGCGACTGCTCCGGTGACATCGGCCACGGCTCCGGTGACCGCCGAAAGGTTGAGGGAGGAGGCAGTGTTGCTCTTTTGTTTTGCTTTTGGCATAAGGTTACGGTGTAATAATTTGAAAAAGTTAATGGTGGTGCCGGAGGGGAGACTTGAACTCCCACCCTGCAAGCAGGACAGCGCTCTGAACGCTGCGTGTCTACCAGTTTCACC